>JAYRPK010000236.1:0-3283 GCA_041911195.1 Novosphingobium sp.
CCGTGACCTTGCCCGGCAAACCCAGGACTTGCTGCGCGAAAGCGCCCCTTTTGCCCGACACATCCGGGACAGCCGTCTTTCCGCCGAAGTGGCGGTGATCCAGCGGCTTGCGGAGGACTTGACCAAGGGGCTGCTCACCCGAGATCCGCTGGCCGACAAGGTCCACCATTCGAAACCACGCATGGCCCTGCTCGCCTTGAGTGCGGTGCTGCGCAACCTTATGGCGGGCAAGGCCAAATGAGTGAGGCCGTCACTCTCGAACAGCTCAAGCAGGCCACCTCGCGCAGTTCGTTCTACGCGGGCATGCGCATCCTGCCCAAGGCCGAGCGCGAGGCCATGTTCGCGATTTACGGCTTTTGCCGCCTGGTCGACGACATCGCCGATGGCGACGGGCAATGGCAGGGCAAGGACAAGGCAGAGCGGGCCAGGGCGCTGGATAGCTGGAGACGCGATATCGACGCGCTCTATGCCGGCGGCAATTCAGGTCAGGCGGCCATCCTTGCCGATGCCGTGGTCCGCTTCGGGCTGGAGCAAGCCGACTTCCAGGCGATCGTCGACGGCATGCAGATGGACCTCGACGAGGACATTCGCTGGCCCAGCTTTGCCAAGTTCGATCTCTACTGCGACCGGGTCGCCTCGGCCGTGGGGCGGCTTTCAGTGCGGGTGTTCGGCATGGAGCGCGAGACCGGCCTGGCGCTGGCGCACCACCTGGGCCGGGCGCTGCAGTTCACCAATGTCCTGCGCGATATCGACGAGGATGCGGGGATCGGCCGGGTCTACCTGCCCATCGAGGCGCTGGAAGTGGCCGGGATCAAGCCGACCAATCCGCACACGCTGTGCGAAGATCTCCGCCTCGACGAGGCCGCCCGTTGGCTCGCGGCGAAGGCAGAACGCCATTTCTCGGAGGCCGACGCGATCCTCTCCGCCAGGCCCAAGGGGCTGCTTCTGGCGCCCAGGCTGATGGAGGCCAGTTACTCGCGCATCCTGCGAAGCCTGCTGAAGCAAGGCTGGAACCCGCCGCGCAGGCGAATTTCCACCAACAAGCCGCTGCTGGTGCTGACCGCGCTGAAACTGTGGTTGCTGGGATGAGGGCCTATGTCGTCGGGGCAGGGCTGGCCGGGCTGTCCGCCGCCGTGGAACTATCCAGGGCTGGAGCCGAAGTCAGCCTGAATGAAGCCGCGCCCCGCGCCGGCGGGCGTTGCCGCAGCTATCATGACCCACAACTCGGGCAGGTGATCGACAACGGCAATCATTTCACCTTTTCCGGAAACCAGGCGGTTGGGCATTTCCTGGAAACCATCGGGACGACGGACCGGCTCGAAGGCCCGGAACATGCCGAATTCCCCTTCCATGACCTTGCGGACGGCAGCCGCTGGACGCTTAGGGTGAACGATGGCCGCATTCCGTGGTGGGTATTCTCGAAAACCGGTCGCACACCGGGCACCTCGCTCGCCCAGCATCTGCCCCTGGCGCGCCTCGCCATGGCGCGCCGTGACGGGAAGACCATCGGCGACGTCATGGAGCCGCAGGGCCCATTTTGGCGTAAGGTGGTGGAGCCGATGATGCTGGCGGTGCTCAATTGCCCCGCCGCACAAGGGTCGGCCTGGCTGGCCGGGCGGTTCCTGCGCGAGAGCTTCCTGCGGGGCGGCAGGGCCTGCCGCACCATGGTCGCGATGCCCTCGCTCGACGCGGTGTTCATCGAGCCGGCGCTGGCCTGGCTCAAGCAGCGCGGCGTGGAGCCTCGCTTCGGGGCAAGGCTGCGCGCCATCGGTTTCGGTGGCGACCGGGTAACCGGGCTGGACTATGGCCAAGGCATGGAGCCGATCGACGATGCGGCTGTAGTGCTGGCCGTGCCGCCCTGGGTAGCCAGCGAACTGGTGCCCGGGTTGACCGCGCCTGACCGTTTCTGCGCCATCCTCAATGCTCATTTCGCCTGCGCTCCGCCAGAAGGTGCCCCGCCGATCACCGCACTGCTCGGCGCGACATCGCAATGGGTGGTGTGCCATGGCGACCGCATCTCGGTGACGATCAGCGGCGCCGACGATCTGATCGATGCCGACAGGGAAGGGCTGGCCCGCACGATCTGGGCCGAAGTGTCCGCTACCCTCGGGATAAGAGCCAATCTGCCTGGCTGGCAGATCGTCAAGGAAAAGCGCGCCACCTTCGCCGCCACGCCGGATCAGGACGCGCGGCGTCCCGGGCAGGCGACCCAATGGTGCAATCTGTTCCTCGCCGGCGACTGGGTGCAGACCGGGCTCCCGGCAACCATCGAGGGTGCCCTGCGGTCGGGCCACAATGCCGCCAGCTTGGCCTTGGGCAGCCGCCTGGTCTATGGGGCGGGGCAATGACGACCGACACTCTCGAACAAATTGCGGGAGCTCCCGCGCGCGAAGCGCTCGATGCGGCGATCGACCGATCGTCGGGGGCGCTGTTTTCCCGGCAGCAGGAGGACGGCCACTGGGTCTTCGAGCTTGAGGCAGACGCCACGATTCCGGCCGAATATGTGCTGCTGCGCCACTATCTTGGCGAGCCGGTCGACGAGGACCTGGAAGCCAGGATCGGCACCTATCTTCGTCGCCGCCAGTCGAGTGAGCATCACGGCTGGCCGCTCTATCACGAGGGCGCGTTCGACATCAGCGCGACGATCAAGGCCTATTATGCGCTGAAGATGATCGGCGACGATATCGACGCCCCACACATGGTCCGCGCCCGCGAGGCGATCCTCAGGGCAGGGGGCGCGGAGGCCGGCAATGTCTTCACCCGCATCCAGCTAGCGCTCTACGGGGCCGGGCCCTGGGATGTAGTGCCTACCATCCCGCCCGAACTTATGCTGGCCCCGCGCTGGTTCCCGGTGCACCTCACCAAGATCAGCTACTGGGCGCGCACGGTGGTGGTGCCGCTGCTGGTATTGTGTTGTCTGAGACCGGTTGCGAGGAACCCAAAGCAGATCTTTGTTCCAGAGCTGTTTTCCGGAAAACCCGCCAAGCTCTCCAGCCAGGCGGCCCATGTCCACAAGGGCTGGAAGCTGTTCTTCGACGGGCTCGACTTCGTGCTGAGGCACGGCGACCGCCTCTGGCCCGGTTTCCTGCGGAAGAAGGCGATCCGGCTCTGCGAGGAGTGGGTGATCGAGCGGCTCAACGGAGAGGATGGTCTCGGCGCGATCTATCCGGCCATGGCCAATTCGGTGATGATGTTCGACCTGCTCGGCTATCCGGAAGACAATCCGCACCGCGCGATTGCGCGAAAATCGGTCGAGAACCTGCTCGTCATCAAGGACGACGAA
>JAYRPK010000237.1:0-14173 GCA_041911195.1 Novosphingobium sp.
CAAGCCAGTGGCGCAGCTGATGCGCTTTGGCAGCGACGGCCAGTTCTACGAGGCTTCGCAAACCCGCACGGCGGTCACTACGGTCACCACCATGGCCGCGCCGGTCAACGGCCGCATGACCTCGCCTTTCGGCATGCGTTTCCACCCGATCCTGCGCTACGCCCGCTTGCATGCCGGCATCGATTACGGCGCCCCATGGGGTTCGCCGATCTATGCCGCCAGCGAAGGGGTGGTGTCCTGGGTCGGGCCGCATGGCGGCCATGGCAACTATGTCCGTATCCAGCATGGCGGCGGCCTTGCCACCGGCTATGCCCACATGAGCCGCTTTGCCGTGTCCAACGGCGCCCGCGTTCAGGCGGGGCAAGTGATCGGCTATGTCGGCTCGACCGGCCTCTCCACCGGCCCGCACCTGCATTACGAGGTCTATCGCGGCGGCGTTCCGGTCAATCCGCTCTCGGTGAAATTCGCCATGCGCACGACGCAGCAGGTCGACATGGGGCAGATCCAGGCGTTCAAGGCCCGGCTGGCCCAGCTCAAGGCGATCAAGCCCGGCGCGGCGCTCAAGAGCCTGGCGGTCAAACCGGCACCCGCCAAGTAGTGCTTGGCAACGGCGGGCCAAATCCGCCAATAGCGGCGTCATGACCGCTGCCTATCCCGCCACCCGCCTCCGCCGCACCCGCTCCACTGCCTGGAGCCGGGCGATGCACCGCGAAACCCTGCTGACGCCGGCCGATCTGGTCTGGCCGCTGTTCGTCACGAGCGGATCGGGCGTGGAAGAGCCGGTGGAATCACTGCCGGGTGTCTCGCGCTGGTCGGTCGATGGCATCGCCGCACGGGCGAAAGAAGCGGTTTCGCTCGGCATTCCGTGCATTGCCCTGTTTCCCAACACGCCCCCCGAAGCGCGCAGCGAGGACGGGCGCGAGGCGCTCAATCCCGACAACCTGATGTGCCGTGCGATCCGCGCGATCCGCGATGCCTGCGGCGATGCGATCGGCGTGCTCACCGACGTCGCGCTCGATCCCTATACCAGCCACGGGCAGGACGGGCTGATCGACGCGGCGGGCTATGTGCTCAACGACGAGACGGTCGAAGTGCTGACCGGCCAGGCGCTGGTCCAGGCCGAGGCCGGTGCGGACATCATTGCCCCTTCGGACATGATGGACGGGCGCATCGGCACGATCCGCCAGGCGCTGGAAAGCGCCGGGCACCGCAATATGCAGATCATGAGCTACGCCGCCAAATATGCCTCGGCCTTCTATGGCCCGTTTCGCGATGCGGTGGGTTCTCGCGGTCTGCTGCAGGGCGACAAGAAGACCTACCAGATGGACCCGGCCAATGCCGAGGAAGCCTGCCGCGAAGTCGCCACGGACCTGGCCGAGGGCGCGGACAGCGTCATCGTCAAGCCGGGGCTGCCCTATCTGGATATCGTCCGGCTGGTGAAGCAGCGCTTTGAAGTGCCGGTCTTCGCCTACCAGGTCAGCGGCGAATACGCGATGATCGAGGCGGCGGTGGCGGCAGGCGCTGGCGAGCGCGATGCGCTGGTGCTGGAAACCCTGCTGTCGTTCAAGCGGGCGGGTTGTTCGGGCGTGCTGACCTATCACGCGGCGCATGCGGCGCGGTTGATGAATGGGTGAGTTCCGGCTGGAGACCGAGCGGCTAATCCTGCGCGAGTGGCGCAAGGAGGATCGTGACCATTTCTGGCAAATGGCCGCCTCGGATCAGGAAATGATGCGCTACCTGTTCCCGCTGACACGTGAGAAGAGCGACGAGGCCATCGACCGACAAATTTCGCACCAGGCAAATCACGGGCACTGCTTCTGGGTCGTGGAGCATAAGGATGCTCGACGCGCCATTGGCTACTGCGGCATCATTCCGCCGCGACCGCCTATCCATGAATACGAGTTGGGCTGGAGGTTCGAGAGCGCATACTGGGGACAGGGTTTGGCTCGCGAAGCTGCGCAGGCGACCCTGGAATGGTCTTGGGCGAATCTTGACACGATGACTATCATCGCCGTGACCAATGAGGTCAATCGGCGCAGTTGGGGCCTGATGGCGCGGCTGGGAATGCAGAGAAACCACGGTGAGGACTTCGACCATCCCGATGTGGCGGATGGGCGATTCCTTTCGCCGCTGCATCATCTATCGCGTCAGTCGTCCGCAATGACCTTCGCAATCTTCGCTCCTTCGCGCCCTTCGCGTGAAACCGGCAAGAATGCGACATGAACACGTTCAAGATCGAAACGCCTCGCCTCATCCTGCGCGAGTGGCGCGAGGACGATGCGGTTGTGCATAATCGGTTGCGAAACGATCCCCGCGTGGCCGAAACTCTGGGAGCGCCGGTCACGCTGGATAGATCCCGCGAGTCCGTGGCACGCCAGCGCCGTCACATGACGGAATTGGGCTTTTGCCTGTGGGTCGTCGAGCAGCGTCACCGGTCGGGCATGATCGGCTGGTGCGGCATGCAGCCCGGCCCCACGCCTATCGAACCGGATATCGAAATCGGATGGACCTTGCATCCGGCCCTGTGGGGCCAGGGCCTGGCGACCGAGGCGGCCCGAGCGTGTCTGGATTGGGCGTGGTCCAACACCCCTTTGCCCCGCATCGCGGCAATTACATCGATGGGTAACTCGCGCAGCCGCAACGTGATGCTCCGCCTCGGCATGCAGCGCGTCGAACATGGCGATTTCGATCATCCGGCATTGTCGCAGGGCGATCCCTTGCGCCGGCATGTGCTTTATCGCATCAGTCGTCCCCGATGACTGCAGCCGCCACCGCTTCGCCCGCCAAAGTTCACCGCGCGCTATTCGTCGCGACGATCCTGACTGGCTCCTTTCTCCTGTTCCTCGTCCAGCCGATGGTGGCGCGCATGGCGCTGCCCAAGCTGGGCGGCGCGCCCAATGTGTGGAACAGCGCCATGCTGGTTTACCAGGCGCTGTTGCTCGCGGGCTATTTCTATGCCCACAGGCTGTCGCGCCTGCCGGTGAAGCGGCAGGCCGGCATCCACGTGGTGCTGCTGCTGATCGCCGCGGTGACTCTGCCCATCGGGCTTGCCAATATGCCGCCGCCAAGGTCAGGCGAGGAAGCGCTGTGGGTGCCCTTGCTGTTCCTCGCCAGCATCGGCCCCGTCTTCTTCCTGGTTTCGGCCCAGGCGCCATTGATGCAGCGGTGGTATTCGGCGCATCCGGACGCCGGCGAGCCCTGGGCGCTCTATGCCGCCTCAAACCTGGGCAGTTTCGCCGGACTGATTGCATACCCGATCCTGGCCGAGCCGCTGTTGCGGCTGCGCGACCAGAGCCTGGCCTGGACCGTCGGTTATGGCGTGCTGATCGTACTGATCGTCCTGGCCGCGCGGACACGTTGGCGGGCCGGGCCGGTGGTGGAAGAGGCTGCCAGCCTTGCCCCGGCCGAACCCGTGGGCATCAAGCGCATCCTGCATTGGACGGCGCTGGCCGCGATCCCCTCCGGGCTGATGCTTTCGACCACCTCGCATCTCACGACCGACCTTTTCGCCATGCCCTTGCTCTGGGTCATACCCCTGGGCATCTACCTGTTGAGCTTTGTCGCCGCCTTTTCCGACAAGCAGGACATTGCCCGCGCCGTGACCTTTTGCGGTCCGCTCATCATGCTGGTGGCGGGCGGCATGTCGATGGTTTCGCGCAGCACCGGCACGATCACTCCCGCTCTGGCGAGCATCGCCTTGCTCTATGTCGTCGCGGTATCGCTGCACGGGCGGATGTACGCACTGCGCCCAGCCCCCTCGCAACTGACGCTGTTCTATCTCGTCATGTCGGCCGGCGGTGCATTGGGCGGCCTGTTCACCGCCCTGATCGCGCCGATGGTGTTCGACTGGGTGTGGGAGCATCCGATCCTTGTGCTCGCCGCGGCCCTGCTGATGCCGCTGCCCCGGATCATCAAATGGAACACCTGGCGCGGGCTCGATCCGTCCATGGCGCGGATCGCCGCATTCGCGCTTCTGGTGGTGGCGGTGTTTCTGGCCAACATGCTGGCAAGTTATGGCATTGCCGAAGGTGTCAGCACCCAGCGTACGCTGTTGACCATCGGGCTTGCTCTCATCGGCGTGCTTCTGGCCCATTGGCGGGTGCTCTACGTGATCGTTCTGGTCATGCTGATGCTGGCTCTGGGCGGGCTGGAAACGATCGTCGTTTCGCTGGATAATTCGCGCACCCGCTCCTATTTCGGCGTCTACACCGTTCGCGACTATGCCGATACGAAGCTGCGTTCGCTGGCGCACGGCACGACTTTGCACGGGTGGCAATCGCTGGATCCGGCTCACTCGCGCGATCCGCTGACCTATTATGGCCCCGGTTCCGGGGTGGCGCTGGGCCTTGGTCAGGCGCAGGCGCTCTATGGCGAGCACGCGCGGATCGGCATTGTCGGCCTCGGCGCGGGCACGCTCGCCTGCTACAGCAAGCCGGGCGAGGATTTCCGCTTCTTCGAAATCGATCCCGCCGTGCTGGAACTGTCGCGCAACGGCACCTTCACTTTCGTGCGGCAATGCGCGCCCAATGCCAAGGTCGTGCTGGGCGACGCGCGGATCGAACTGGCCCGCATGCCCAAGGACAGCCTCGACGTTCTGGCGGTGGACGCCTTTTCATCCGATGCCATTCCGCTGCACTTGCTGACCGATGAGGCCGTGGGAGTCTATCTCGATAGGTTGGGTCCGCGCGGGCTCTTGCTGGTGCACATCTCCAACCGGTTCTTCGAACTTGAGCCGGTGCTGTCCGCCATTGCGCAAAAGCGCGGGCTCGCCATCGCCAAGCGCGATGACAGGCCGCAGGACACCACACATCTTACCGGCTCCACCTGGGTCGCCCTGACGCGCGATCCGGCGATCATCGAAGCCCTGAAGCGCGCCCGGCCCGATGCGCCCTGGGAAAAGCCGCTGGCGCCGATCGACAAGGTCTGGACCGACGACCACGCTTCGATCATGAAATATGTGCGCTGGGAGCACATGCTGAGAAAGCCTTCATGATCACTGGCCGCACCGACATTTCGTTGATTGCCATCGGCGGCAAGAGCCCCCGCATCCATTCCAGCGCCTTCATCGCACCCGGCTGCCGCATCATCGGCGACGTCGAGATCGGGCCTGATTCCAGCGTCTGGTACAACTGCGTGCTGCGCGCCGATGTCCACCGCATCGTCATCGGCGCGCGCAGCAACATCCAGGATGGCACCGTGGTCCATTGCGACAGCCCCAAGCCCAAGCGGCCTAACGGATTCCCGACGATCATCGGCGACGACGTGCTGATCGGCCACCTGGCCATGGTGCATGGCTGCACGCTGGAAGACCGGGCCTTCGTGGGGCTTGGCGCGATCGTCATGGACGGCTGCCGGATCGGCTCTGACGCCATGCTGGGGGCCGGCGCCATGCTGACCCAGGGCAAGCACATCGAAAACGGCCAGATGTGGCTTGGGCGCCCGGCAGCCTATGTCCGCGACCTGACCGAGACGGCGCTGGCCGAGATGCGGGCCGGCGTCGTAGGCTACGTGAAGAACGGCAAGATCCACGCCGAAGCCGTGATGCAATCCCAGCCCGATCGTGGCGCGGCCCAAGGCTGACCTGCCGCCAAGGGAAGCCGTGCTCGCCCTGCTCGATGGCGAGGGACGGCTGGCGATTCGCGTGACGCCGGGGGCAAAGGGGGATGCGGTAGCCATCGCCGACGGAAAATTGCTGCTTCGTGTCCGGGCGCGGGCGGTGGATGGTCAGGCCAACGAGGCGGTGATCGCACTGGTGGCTGTGGCGCTCGACACGGCCCCTTCGCGTGTCACGTTGCTGCGCGGTGCAACCTCGCGCGAAAAGCTGTTGCAGGTCGCCCGACTAGGATTCGCGCATGGCCGGTGCCGGATGGCGGGGAGGGGCACCTCGGGAATCGACAATGGCGAACGATCTGCTTAAGGACGTCGGCCAGCGGGGCGCGCCTTGGCGGCGCGCCCCTTGCTTTGACGCAAGGAAGGGAATGCGCCGTGTGGAATGAAGGCTATACTTCGGAGATCAACTATACTTCGGGATACTATTCCGAACTTTCGCCGGTGCGCATCCGGCTGGCCCTGCTTTCCTGCGGCATCGAACACTCCATTTCCGAAAATCCGGATTATCTCGAACTGGGTTTCGGCCAGGGCCTCTCGCTCAACGTCAACGCGGCGACCAATTCGGGGCGCTTCTGGGGCACCGATTTCAACCCCGGCCAGGTCGCCAATGCCCGCCAGCTGGCCAATGCCATGGGCAAGCCGATCACGCTGCTGGAAGATTCCTTCGAGGAACTGGCTGCGCGCGACGACCTGCCGCAGTTCGACATCATCGCCCTGCACGGCATATGGTCGTGGATCAGCGACGGTGCGCGCAGGGCGATCATCGAAATCGCCCGCAAGTCGCTGAAGCCGGGCGGCGCGCTCTACACCAGCTACAATGTCACCCCAGGCTGGTCGCCGGCCTGGCCGCTGCGCATTTTGCTGAGCGAATATGCCAAGCGCGAAGGCTCCGGCCCGATCCTCAACAAGGTGGAGGATTCGATCCAGTTCGTCGAACGGGTGATCGGGGCCAATGCCGCCTATTTCCAGCAGAACCCCCAGCTGGCCAATCGCCTCGAGCAGATCAAGAAGCACGACCGCAATTACATCGCGCATGAATATTTCAATGCGCACTGGGATCCGATGCCCTTTTCGGAGATGGCCGACCAGCTGGCCGCGGCCAAGCTTTCCTATGCGGCCTCGGCTTCGATTCTCGACAATGTGCCGGCGATCAGCATTCCGGCCGCGGCTCATGCCGTGCTGGAAACGATCAAGGATCCGGTCATGCGTGAAACCACGCGTGACTATTTCGCCAACAGCCAGTTCCGCCGCGACATCTTCATCAAGGGCGGCCGGCCCATGTCGGTCTACGATTTCCAGCGGCGGATCGACAGCACCCGGTTCATGCTCCAGGGCGCGGTCGAGAATTGCCCGACCAAGATCCAGACGGCCGTCGGCGAAGTCGAACTCAAGGCCGACATGTACAAGCCGGTGGCCGAAGAACTGTCGAAGTTCCCGGACGCCAGCGCCACGGTCGCCGAAATCCTTGCCTCCAAGGGCGCCAAGGGGCTCAACCGCGCGCAGGTCTGGGAAATCATGCTGGTGATGACCGGCGCCGGTTTCGTGGCACCGGTTGCGACCTCGGCCACGCCCAAGGAAGACGAAGCGGCCGCCCATGCACTCAACCGGGCGCTGATGGACCGGGCAGAGGCCGGGGTCGGCGTCGAATTCCTCGCCGCGCCCAAGCTGGGATCGGCGGTGACAGTCTCGCGCATCGAACAGATGCTGATCCGCGCTGCCCTCAATGGCGAGAAGGATCCTGCCGATGCCGTTCGCAAGAGCCTGCAGAGCCAGAACCAGTTCCTGATCGTCGAAGGCAAGACCGTTCAGGATCAGGAAGTCACGCTCAAGGAACTCAAGCGGATCCTGGACGAATTCAACAAGAACCGCGCCGTCCAGCTGCAGCGGATGGGGGTTTATTGAGAGTCTGATCCGAAACGATAGTTTCGGGACAGACACTGAGGAACGACCCGTCGGCCTGGTTCAGGCGCCGGCAGGGCGCTGAAAGACGTGTCTGACGTTCCCATGCTCGTCACCCGGGCCTTCCCCCGGGGTGACGGCAAAATCCGACATTTGAGGTGTGTTTCAGCTGCTTGCTAGATGTAGCGGCCGCCGTTCACTCCGAAGACCTGCCCGGTGACATAGCCGGCCTCGTCCGAAGCCAGGTAGGCGACGCAGCCGGCGATGTCCTCCGGCTCGCCATGGCGGCGAATCGGGCCGGCATCGATCATCGTCTGGAAACGTGCCTTCATGTCCTCGCGCTCGAAGCTTTCGTTCGACATGGCGGTGTTGTGGACGAAGCGCGGCGGGATGGCGTTGGCGGTGATGCCATGTTCGCCGAATTCGACCGCGAGCGTGCGGGTCAGCGCGATCATGCCGCCCTTCGAGGACGAATAGTGCGCCATCTTCACCGCGCCCGACTGGGCGGAGGAGGAGGAGATGTTGATGATCCGGCCCCATTTCGCCGCGATCATGTCGGGGATGACGACCTGGGTGACGGCAAAGGCGCTGCGCAGGTTGATCGCCAGCATGCGGTCCCAGTCCTCGTCGGTCAGTTCGAGGAAGGGCTTGAAACCGGTGATGCCGGCATTGTTGACCACGATGGTCACCGGGCCGAAGGTCTCGCGCAGCTTGGTGACGGCAGCGACGATGTCGGAACGCTGCGAAACATCCGCCGCCAGCGCCACGGCCCTGCCGCCCGACTCGTTGATCTCGTCGGCCACGGCCCGGGCGCCATCGGCCAGCAGGTCCAGCACGCCGATGGCAATGCCGTCGCGCGCGAGCCGTTTGGCCGTCGCCTTGCCGATGCCGTTCGCCGCGCCGGTTACCAGCGCCACCTTGCCTGTCATTGTCCTGCTCCCGTTGGTTCGAATGTGATCACCTAAGACTCCGATTGCGAACTTGCGTCAATCTCCCGCGGACGCCTTCGCAAGTGCAACATAATCTTGTTGCAATGCCGTAATAATGCGGCATGATCCCGTTCAAGACGGGAGTCGCGATGCCACTGCATTCCGCTGGAGTCTTCGATGAAATGCTGGACGCCCAGGGCGGCGTCCGCCCCGCCTACGCGGCTTTCCGCCAGTGGTACGAGGAACAGGACGGCAAGTGGCTGCGCGAGCAGGACCGCAAGGCCGAAAGCTTCTTCCGCAAGACCGGCATCACCTTCAACGTCTATGGCGACGCCGATGGCGAGGAGCGGCTGATCCCCTTCGACATGATCCCGCGCATTGTCACCGCCGCGGAATGGCGCAAGCTGTCTCGCGGGATCGAGCAGCGTGTGCGGGCGCTCAACATGTTCCTGAGCGATATCTACCACCGCCAGGACATCGTCCGCTCCGGCCGCCTGCCGCTGCGCCTGCTCCAGAACAACCCGGCTTTCCTGCCGCAGATGGTCGGCTTCACGCCGCCCGGCGGCATCTATACCCACATCGTCGGCATCGACCTGGTGCGCACCGGGCCGGACCAATTCTTGGTGTTGGAAGACAATGCGAGGACGCCGTCCGGCGTCTCCTACATGCTCGAGAACCGCGAAACCATGATGGCGATGTTTCCCGAGCTGTTCACCCGCATCCCGATCCGCCCGGTTTCCGACTACCCGCGACGCCTCGCCCGCAGCCTTGCCGCCTGCGCGCCCGAATGCGCGGCACAAAATCCGGATGGCCGCCCGGTGGTCGCGGTGCTCACCCCCGGCATCTACAATTCCGCCTATTTCGAGCACGCCTTCCTGGCCGACCAGATGGGCGCGGAACTGGTCGAGGGCAGCGACCTGCGCGTCGTCGACGGCCGCGTCGCCATGCGCACCACGCGCGGGTATGAACCGATCGACGTGCTCTATCGCCGAGTGGACGACGAATTCCTCGATCCGCTGAGCTTCAACCCGGCCAGCGTGCTGGGCGTCTCGGGCATCATGGACGTCTACCGCGCCGGCGGCATCACCCTGGCCAATGCGCCGGGCACCGGCATCGCTGACGACAAGGCGATCTACAGTTTCATGCCGGAGATCGTCGAATTCTACACTGGCGAGAAGCCGATCCTGCCCAATGTCCCCACCTGGCGCTGTTCGGAGCCGGAGGCGTTGCAATACGTGCTCGACAACCTGGCGGAGCTGGTGGTCAAGGAAGTGCACGGCTCGGGCGGCTACGGCATGCTGATCGGGCCGACCTCGTCAAAGACGGAACTGGTCATGTTCGCCAGGAAGCTTCGCGCCAGCCCGGAAAACTACATCGCCCAGCCGACGCTGGCGCTGTCGACCGTGCCGATCTTCACCAAGGCCGGCCTCGCGCCGCGCCATGTGGACCTGCGGCCCTATGTGCTGGTCTCGCCCTCCGGGATAGACCTGACTCCCGGTGGGCTGACCCGGGTGGCGCTGAGGAAAGGCTCGCTGGTGGTGAACTCATCGCAGGGCGGCGGCACCAAGGACAGCTGGGTGCTGGAGGATTGACGGGCCATGCTGGGGCGCAACGCGAACGGCATCTTCTGGATGTTTCGCTACCTCGAGCGGGCGGAGAATACCGCGCGGCTGCTCGATGCAGGGTTCCACCTGGCGCTGACCAGGGGCAACACCGCGGCGGAGGGCGAATGGCGCTCGGTCCTCGTGACGACCGGGCAGGACGAGGCGTTCCGGCAGGCAAATTCCGAATATTCCGGGCCGCTCGTCACCAATTTCATCCTGCGCGACCGCGAAAATCCCGCCAGCGTGCTGCGCATGATCGAAGCGGCGAGAACCAATGCCCGCGCCGTGCGCACGGCCATCACCCGCGAGGTCTGGGAAGCGACCAACGAGGGCTGGATGACGATCGGCGTACTGCTTTCCCGTCCGGTCAGGGCCAATGGCCTGGGCGATGTGCTTGCGGCGATCCGGCGGCATGCAACCCTGGTGCGCGGCGCGATGGAAGGCACCATGCTGCGCAACGAGATCTTCAATTTCGCGCGCATGGGCACGTTCCTCGAACGTGCCGACAACACCGCACGCATTCTCGACGTGAAGTATTATGTGCTGCTGCCCTCGGTCGGCATGGTCGGCTCCAGCCTCGACAACGCCCAGTGGGAGACGGTGTTGCGCTCGCTCGCCGGAGAGCGTGCTTATCGCTGGCTTAATGCCGGCACCATCGATCCGCGCGGCATTGCCGAATTCCTCGTGCTCGACGGTCGCTTCCCGCGCAGCCTTGCCTTCTGCTTCGACAAGATGACCAGCAACATGAACCACCTCGTTCGCGAATACGGGCAGGAGAGCCCGGCCCACGCCATGCTGCAGGACTTCGCGACGCGGCTGGCCCAGGCCGACATCGAGCAGATCTTCGAATACGGGCTGCACGAAGTGATTCAGGACGTCATCGGCGCATTGCGCCGGCTTTCCGACGCCATAGCCCGCGATTACAGGTTTACCGCTTGATGCGCCTCTTGATTTCCCACACCACCCATTACCGTTTCAGCCAGCCGGCCTTTCACGGACTGCAGCGGTTGCGGCTCAAGCCCAAGCCGTCGCACGGCCAGCACGTGATCGATTGGCATATGCGGCTCGACGGGCTGAAGCGCGAATGCGAATACGACGACCATAATCACAACTGGACGGTGCTGGCCTCGGTCGAGCCGGGGACCAGCGAAGTGACGATCACGTGCAGCGGCATGGTGGAAACCGCGGACAATGCGGGCATCGTCGGCCGCCATACCGGCCTGATGCCCTTGTGGGTCTTCCTGAACCAGACGCCCCTTACCCGCCCGGGCGGCAGGATGCAGGCGCTGTGCGCGCCCCTGGCAAAGGGCGGCGGCAATGGTCTCGACCAGCTGCACGAACTTTCGCGGCGGGTGCTGGAGGCGGTTCGCTACGACATCGGCCACACCGATGCCGATACCCCGGCCGAGGACGCGATGGCCGCGGGGCACGGCGTCTGCCAGGACCATGCCCACATATTCATCGGCTGCGCGCGCCTGCTCGGTATCCCCGCGCGCTATGTCAGCGGCTACCTGATGATGAATGACCGCATCGACCAGGAAGCCGGCCACGGCTGGGCCGAAGCGCATATCGACGGGCTCGGCTGGGTCGGCTTCGATGTCTCCAACGGCATTTGCCCCGATGCGCGCTATGTCCGCGTCGCGACGGGCTGCGACTATCGCGAAGCGGCCCCGGTGACCGGCATATCCTATGGCACCGGGGAAGCAGTGCTGGCGGTCAGCCTTGCGGTCGAGCAGCAACTTGTCGAGCAGTAGGCCAATCGGTTAGGGGCTCTCCATGACCTATTGCGTTGGCATGATGCTGGACCGGGGGCTGGTCCTGATGAGCGACACCCGCACCAATTCGGGCGTCGACAACATCTCCACTTTCCGCAAGATGTTCCAGTGGAGCGAGCCGGGCGAGCGTATCGTCGCGTTGCTGGCGGCGGGCAACCTGGCGACCACCCAGTCGGTGGTGAGCCAGTTGGAAGAGCGCAACAAGACGCCGCAGGACCGGCACAATTCGCTGCTGGAAGCGCCGACCATGTTCCAGATCGCCACCCTGGTCGGCCGCCTGTTGTGCGACACCATCGAAAAGCAGCAGCATGACAGCGGCCAGAGCGCCGACGGCACCTTCACCGCATCGATGATCCTTGCCGGCCAGATAAAGGGCATGGAGCCGCGGCTGTTCCTGATCTACCCGGAAGGCAATTTCATCGAGGCCAGCTTCGACACGCCCTTCTTCCAGATTGGCGAAACGAAATACGGGCGCCCGATCATCCTGCGCGGCTATGACCGGGCGATGCGCTTCGAGGACGCAGTCAAGCTGTTGATGGTCAGCTTCGATTCGACGCTGAAGGCAAACCTGTCGGTTGGCCTGCCGCTCGACCTGCTGGTGATCGAGCGCGACAAGTTCGAGCCATTGCACCAGCGGCGCATAACCGCCGACGATGCCTATTTCCGCTCGATCTCGACCGGCTGGGGCGAAGCGCTGAAGAAGGCCTTCCTGTCGCTGCCGGACTACAGCTTCGGCGACGCCTGAACTTCCGCCAGTTCGCCTGCCTCGAGCTTGTCGAGGCACCATTCGACCAGCGCCTTCAGTTCGGCATGACCGCCCGAAATGCCCAGCGTCGATTCCATGCCCAGGTTCATGCCCAGCGCGGAGACGGCAATGCCCAGCGCGATCGGGCTCGCCGCATCGGGCAGGCCGGACTGCCCGAGATTGCGCTGGATGCCCTCTAGCCCGACGCGCCGCATCCGCTCGCCGAACGCCACCGTCTCGGCGCGGATCGCCGGGTTGTGGTTGGCCAGCGCCATGAATTCCATGTTGAGCACCGCATCGTGCGGGTTGGACGAGACCTGCCACAGTGCATGAAGCGGGCGGGGCGAGAGGAATGCGGCCTCGATGCTTTCCAGAACCCGGCCGGTATGGCGCAGGTATGTCGCCATCAAGAGCTCGTCCATGGTCTCGAAGTAATAGTAGACCAGCTGGTGCTTGAGGCCCGCCCGCTCTGCGACGCTGCGGGCAGTGAGCGCGCCGTAGCCCAGCTCGCGCATGACCGCCTCGACGCCGTCCATCAGCGCCGTGCGGGTCGCCGAATTTTCCGAACCGATCCTGCGTGCTACCGCCATCATTGCCCCTTTGGCCGGTACCGGCATTGACAATTGCCGGCTCAGCGCTAACTCTTTGGTCAGCATTGCGCGAATTTCGCACAGAGGCAAGAGCCAAGCGGACATGCGCGAGCAGAGAGGAACATCCCATGCAGACCCTGGCCGAGCTCGACCTCCCCCACCTGACCATGGAAGATCCCGCCTTCAGCGCGGATCCCTACACCCCGATGGCCGAGGCCAAGAAGGTGCATCCGTGGCTGGCGACCTCCAAGTTCGGCCTCGTCGTCCACGACTACACAGCGATGAACGAGATCTTCCGCATGGAAGACAAGCTGCGGGTTCCCTACGGCGGCATCGTCGAGATGCTGGGGCTGCAAGGCACCCCCTGGGGCCGCTTCACCGAAGAGCAGATGATCTCGTTGCCGCCCGCCGAACACACATTGCTGCGCCAGACTTTCGCGGCCAAGTTCACCCCGCGCTGGGCAACCCAGTTGCGTCCGATGATGCGCGAGACAGTCGGCAAGCTGCTCGACCAGTTTGCGCCCTCGGGCAAGATGGACTTCGAATTCTTCGCCTCGCACTTCCCGATCTCGATCATGTTCTCGCTGGTCGGCGCGCCGCATAGCGACATTGCCGGCATGCGCGACGACCTGGAGGCCGTCGGCCTCGCTCACAGTTACGAGATGGACCGCTTCCCGCGCATCCAGCAGGCGATGATCACCCTTGAGGAATACGTCGAGGACCTGATCGCCAATCGCCGTGCCGATCCCTCGCTGGGTAGCCCGGACGATGTGCTCGCGGTGCTGATCGAGGCGGGCGATTCGGGCGGCATTTCGCACCGCCAGCTGGTCGACCTGATCATGTTCTTCTTCCTTGCGGGCTACGACACTTCGAAGAACGTGCTGACCTTCACCATGTACACCCTGCTCGACTATCCCGAGATCTACGAGCGCTGCGCCACGGACCACGACTATTGCCGCAAGGTGATCGAGGAGGCGCTGCGCTGGTTCAATCCGGGAACCGTGGGCCGGATCGTCGACCA
>JAYRPK010000238.1:0-10546 GCA_041911195.1 Novosphingobium sp.
GCAAGGCATATGGTCAGCACGAATGCCCAGCCGATGGTGCGGACGCGATCGCGGGTAAGGTTCATGCTGCCCTCCTCTCGCTGGCTGGGGCACTGGTGCGCACGGCGCTGCGCAGGGTCGCCGAACGGGCGCGGGGATTGCGGTCGATCTCCGAGGCGGAGGGGCGCACCGGCTTGGCCACATGGGCAAAGGTGGAGGCGGCGGCTGGCGCTGCCTGCGGCACGTGCCGCGAGGCCGAAGCCACCATGCCCGATGCCTCGCGCAGGAAGTGCTTGACCAGCCGGTCCTCCAGGCTGTGGAAGGTGACCACCGCCAGCCGGCCGCCGCTCTTCAGCAGCACTTCGGCGGCTTTCAGCCCCTGCTCCAGCTCTTCAAGTTCCGCATTCACATGGATGCGGATGGCCTGAAAGCTGCGGGTCGCGGGATCCTTTGGCGCGCCGGGGCGGTAACCCAAGGCCTTGCGCACGACATGAGCGAGATCGCCGGTCGTGGCCAGCGGCCGCGCCGCGACAATCGCCCGCGCCACCCGGCGCGACTGGCGCTCCTCGCCATAGCGGTAGAGCACATCGGCTATGTCGCCTTCAGCAGCCTCGTTGACGAAATCGGCCGCGCTGGGCCCCTGCTGGCTCATCCGCATGTCGAGCGGCCCGTCGGCGGAAAAGGCGAAGCCGCGCCCGGCCTGGTCGAGCTGCATCGAGGACACGCCGATATCCATCACCACCCCATCGACCTGGGCCACGCCTGCTTCGGCCAGCGCGGCGACCATTTCGGAAAAGCGCCGGGGATGCAGCACCAGCCGCGGCGGCGCCTCGCGCGCTTCGGGCCATTGTGTGCCCATGGCGATCGCATCGGGATCGCGATCGAAGGCATGAACCGTCGCGCCAAGATCGAGCAGCCGGCGGGTATAGCCGCCCGCCCCGAAGGTCGCATCGACGATCAGTGCGCCGGGGGCTGGCTCGAGCGCGGCGATCACTTCGTCGAGCAGGACGGGGATGTGCGGGGCGGCGCTCATTTCTTGCGCGCCCGTGCTTTCAGCGCCTCGGCCCTGAGCGGCTCGATCATGGCCTTGGCGGTGTTGAATTCGGGGCCCATCTTCATGAGCTCCTGGGGGTTCCACAGGTTGAAGGCCTTGCCGCTGCCCTGGAACAGCAATTCGTCGCCGACCCGGCCGGGACCGACCAGGCCGACCGGAACGGCAAAGCGCCCGCTGCCATCGAAGCCGACCGGCTCGCACCCGAAGATCAGTTGAGATTCGGTCTCGTAGTCAAAGTCGCGGCCCTGCTCGAGCGCCAGGTTCGCGCGCTTTTCCAGATCGAACATCAGTTCGGTGCGGCGCGATTCGCCATAGCCGACCAGGCAATCCCACTGCCTGTGCTTGGCCAGGTAGATGATCGGGCGGCCGCCGCTGGAAATCGTCGCGGGGTGGCGAAGCAGCGCAGGCAGGACAAAGCGATCCTTTTCGCCGACCAGCGAAAAACCATGACCGCTGTAGATGATCGGCTGCGCCGTATCCACCTTGCCCGCCCTCATTTAGGGGAATCCGCCCCGATCCCCAGACAAAACCCCACCGCCCCCTCCGCGCACGCGCGACGGGGTCGCCCCCGGAACGTGGGGACGCGGCAATTCCAACCATTCAGATGGACAGTTTCCCTAACCCCGGCATCCGAGTCTGGGAAGCACTATTTGCGGGATTTCACGTGAAATCACGTTTTGTTCGTGGATATTAACCTGTCCTGACGTTCAAAAGCGTTTTTGTTTTTGTTTTGTTCTATTTTCTGTCAGGCTAAATGGTTCGACTCGGAGGCGTTGCCTCGCGGCCGGATTCGATCGTTCAATTGCGGAAAGTCAGTCCCTTGCCGCGGCCTCGTCCAGAAGCGTCCGCAGCAGCGACGCCCGTTCAGCGGGGCCGCCTTCGGCTGCGTCGTCAAGCAAGGCGGCATCGGCGATCGCCAGCACGCGCCCCCGCCCGACAGCACAGCGCGCGCCCAAACCCTGCGCCAGGATCCGGCACTGGCGCGAACCGGGGACAAGGGCGAATGCTCCGGGCAGGGCTACCGGGAAAGGCCGGCCGGCCCACTCGGCCTGGCGCTCACCGGAAGGCTGATCTTCGTCGAACTCCAGCCGCAGGCCCCAGCGGGCGAGGATCGGCGAGAGCATGACCATGTCTTCGGGCCGCCGCCGGTCGCCCAGCGCATAGCGCGATTGCGCAGTCAGCATCGGATCGGCGAACAGCAGCACATGCCCGCCCCGGGAAACCCACCTGTCCAGCTCGACATTTTCCCGCGGCGCCAACGCCCGGGGCTGCGCCATGATCAGCATGGTCACGCCCTTGAGCGGCGATCCGCCCTTGCCCGGCAGGAAGCTGTCGATCGGCCGTACCTCGCCCCGTTCGCGCAACACCGCCAGCGCCCAGTGCGGCGCAGGCTCGCCGGCCAGCAGCTCGCGAATGTCCTGCGTCTCGCGCCACTGGATCGGCAGGCTGGTGAACAGCCCCATGCCTTGCGCGCGCGCCGCTCCGCCGCATGCCCAAAGCGCAAGCGGCAGCAGCGCCGCCTGCCAAAGACTACTTGCTGGGCGGACCCTTGGCACTGGGGCTTGGCGAGGGTGCGACGCCAATGTCGGCGAGCGGATCGCCTGGTTCTTCGGCCTTGCTTGCAGAAGCGGCCGCCGGCGAAGGTGCAAGCCCGCTGGCCGCTTCATTCTGCCGCGCGCGATCCATGATGATGTTGGCGAGGCCGACCAGCAGCAGCATCGCCGCAAGGCCCGACATGCCGATCTGCAAACGGTGCACGGTTTGCGCGCGCAAATCCCGCGTGGAGGGAGATGCGAATGGCGGTGGTGTCGCGACCTGTGACACCGGCTGTGGCACTCTTGTTTGAGCCATCGCCGGACTGTCTAGCCTATTCGGCCAGCCAAGGGAAGACCGGTAAGCCCTTCTCGCGCAGCCAGGCTGCATTGTAGAGCGATGACAGATAGCGAAAGCCGGTATCGCACAGGATCGTCGCCACCCGCGCGTCGCGCCTGCCCTCTGCCACCAGCTTGCGGCCCAAGGCCACCGCGCCCGCGACATTGATGCCCGAGGACAGCCCCAGGCAAAGCCCCTCTTCCGCCAGCAGCCGGCTTACCCATTCCAGCCCTTCGGCATCGGAAATCCGGAACTGCGTGTCGATCGGCGCCCCTTCGAGGTTGGCGGTGATCCGGCCCTGGCCGATGCCTTCGGCGACCGACGAGCCTTCGGCCTTCAACTCGCCATGGGCATAATAGTTGTAGAGCGCCGCGCCATGCGGATCGGTCAGCGCGATGGTCACTTTCTCGTCGAACGCCTTCAAGCCCAATCCAACGCCCGCGATGGTGCCGCCGGTGCCCGCCGCGCAGGTGAAGCCATCGACGCGGTGCTCCATCTGCTCCCAGATTTCAGGCGCGGTCGATTCGATGTGCGCCTTGCGGTTGGCGACATTGTCGAACTGGTTGGCCCAGACCGCGCCTTCGGTCTCTTCCGCCAGCCGCCGCGAGGTGTGGACGAAGTGCCCCGGATTGGAAAAGGGCGCGGCCGGCACCAGCACCAGTTCGGCCCGCAGCGCGCGCAGCGTGTCCATCTTCTCGCGCGACTGGGTTTCGGGCATGACGATGATGGTCTTGTAGCCCAGGGCATTGGCGACCAGCGCCAGGCCGATGCCGGTGTTGCCGGCTGTCCCCTCGACGATGGTGCCGCCGGGCCTCAGCGTGCCCTTGGCCTCGGCATCGCGCACGATCCACAGCGCCGCCCGGTCTTTCACCGAAGCGCCGGGATTGGAAAATTCGCACTTGCCCCAGATCTCGCAGCCGGCCGCCTCGCTCGGCCCCTTGAGCAGGACGAGCGGCGTATTGCCGATAAGATCGAGCGTATCGCGGTGCGCGGCGGGTGCGGTCATGTTGTTGGAAACGTAGGCCGCTGCCCGCCGAGGATCAATCCTCTTGAGCGATCGTCACCGTTGCGCCGTCGAGCGCGTCGCTGATCGGCACCTGGCATGACAGGCGCGAGAACTCGTTGCGGTGGTCGGAGCTGTCGAGCAGGTCGTTTTCGTCTTCGCTCATCTTCGGCAGCTTGTCCATGAAGGCCGGATCGATGTGGACGTGGCAGGTGGCGCAGCTGCAGCAGCCGCCGCACAGCGCCAGAAGCTCGTCAAAGCCGTTGTCGCGGATGGTTTCCATCAGCGTGCGGCCGTTCGAGGCTTCGACGTCGCGGGCGTTTCCTTCCTGGTCGACAACAGTAATCTTCGGCATTTGCGGATGTCCCTCGTTGATGGCCCTCGATATGAGCCTTGATGGCGCTTTGGCGGGGCTGCTAGTGGGTAGTTCCGGGTTTTGCAAGGCGAAGGTGGATGGGGCTCAGCGCGGAGGCGATACAAAGGGGGCTGGATGCCATTGCCGCGCGCGAGCCGGCCATCATGCGGGCGCTGGAGATCGCCGGCTATCCCGAGCCGCGCATCCGCGAGCGCGGCTACCAGACCCTGATGCGCACCATCGTCGGCCAGCAAGTCAGCGTCGCGGCGGCCAATTCGATGTGGAACCGCTTCGAGGCCTTCACCGGGCCGGACCTGCCGCCCGAAAAGGTGCTCGCAGCCGAGTTCGACGAACTGCGCGCCTGCGGCCTTTCGCGGCAGAAGCAGGGCTACCTGCGCAGCTTGTGCGAACTTGTGGTGACCGGCGCGATCGATTTCGACGCCCTGCCCGCCGACGACGAGGAGGCCATTGCCCGGCTCACCCTGATCAAGGGCATCGGCCGCTGGTCCGCGGAAATCTACCTGCTGTTCGCCGAAGGGAGGCCCGACGTGTGGCCGGCGGGCGATCTGGCCGTGCAGGCGGGCCTGGCGAAACTGCTGGGACTTGCCGAGCGCCCCTCGGAAAAGGCGACCCGCGAGCTGGCCGAACAATGGCGCCCGCACCGCGGCGCGGCGGCGATCTTCACCTGGCATTGTTATAACAACCCGGCGCTTTGAGGAGGACAGCCATGACCAAGAGCATCTTCATCACCGGCGGCGGTTCGGGAATCGGGCGGGCCGTCGCCCAGCGTTTCGCCGCGGCGGGCTGGTTCGTCGGCCTGGGCGACATCAACGAGGCGGGCATGGCGGAAACGCAGGCCTTGCTGCCGGCGGGCAAGAGCTTCGCCACGCGGCTCGACGTGCGCGACCGGGCGGCCTGGGACGAGGCCCTCGGCCGGTTCGCCGAGGCGGCGGGCGGGCGACTCGACGTCGTCGTCAACAATGCCGGCGTCGCCTATGGCGGGGCATTCGCGGACCAGACCGAGACCGAGATCGACCAGCTCATCGCGGTCAACTTCAAGGGCGTCGCCAATGGCGCGCAGGCAGCCCATCCATGGCTCAAGGCCAGCGCGCCGGGGAGCTGCCTGCTCAACACCGCCAGCGCCGCCGCGCTCTACGGCACCGGCGGGATGGCGATCTATTCCGCTACCAAATTCGCCGTACGCGCCCTGACCGAGGCGCTCGACACCGAATGGCTCGATGACCGCATCAAGGTCCGCTCGATCATGCCCAGCTTCATCGACACGCCGCTGCTGGCAGGCCCAGCCGGCGCCAACACCAATGTGTCAAAGCGCGACAGCGTGGTCGCCGCCGGCCTGCCGTTCACGCCGGTAGAACAGGTAGCCGAGGCCGCGTGGAACGCCGTCCATGGCGGCAAGGTCCACACCACCGTCGGCAAGACCGCCGCCCAGCTCAAGCTCGCGGCGATGTTCGCGCCCGGCTATATCCGCAAGCGCGCGCGCGGGCTGATGCAGGCGCGGCAGATTCTGACGCGTGACTAGAGTCTGTTCCACTGACGTGGAAGCGGCACCGGCCCACCTGTTTCAGTTTAACTGAAACAGAGACTAACGCACCCCCATCCGCGCCACGCCCTGCCGGCCGGCCGGGCTGAGCCAGGCCGTCAGTTCCCGGAAAGGCACGGTCGCCGGCTCCTCGCAGGCAACCACTACGTGCGCCAGGCTGGGGGTGAAGGTCAGGCCTGCGCGGCCCAGCGCGATGTCCCACAGGTCTGCCGTACCAACCGCCTCGCGGCACTCGCTGTCGTCGAACTTGAAGTGCCGCAGCACCACGCTGCGCAGCGCGGGCCGAATCTCGTGGAATGGCCCGTCGTCCCGTCGCGTCCAGGGCTTTACCCCCCTCGCCGTGAACCAGGTACCCAGATCGATCGCGCGGCCGCTGCGGCGATCGAATGTCCGGTGAAAGGTCGAATCGTCCGGATGCGCGCCGCCGCAGTCACCGCCGCTCGAGATCGAGGCGGAGAGGAATTCAGCAGTCAGCAGGTCCGGCTGGGCCTCGTAGGAATAGGCGCCGGCGATGCCCTGTTGCGCAACCTGCAGCCTGTCGCAGTCGAGATATTCGGTATCGGGCTTGGTCAGGTCGAGCCGCAGCGCCGCGTTGATCGCGCGGTCGCCCGGCTGTTGTTCACGGATGGCGAAGCCCGCGATGCTGGCATCGGGAAAGCCCGGGCCGACATCGTAGGTCTGCTTGGTATAGGAAACGCCGGCATTGGTGGCCGCCGCCGAAGTCACGCGGACCGGCTTGACGCGCGGCGCCTGGAACTCCGCACTGTAGCACGGCCCGTCATAGTTCGGCGGGAAGGCGACGCGGGTCAGGGCGATGGCAAGGGTCCTGGAACCGCTGCGCCACTGGCCGGAAAGCTGCTGCGCGCCGGCATTGGCGATGGTCCAGCTCGCGCCCGAATCGTCCATGGCGGAATTCTGTTCCGCCCAGACCGACTTGCCCTCTTCCTGACGGATCGCGATCGGCACCAGCTTGCTCATGTAGTAATAGGAGCCGAGCCCACTGTCGTCGCCCCGCACCGAAAGGCAGGCGCGCACCGGCAGCTCGCCGATCGTTCCCTGCCACAAGCCCTGCCAGGCCGGCGCAGGCGCGGCCGCCTGTGCTGGTGTTGCCGCCAGCGAAGCCAGCGGCAAAAGCCACAACATCTTGCGCATCACATTACCCCCTCGATTGCCCCTGCCATGGCGACGTCGCGCTGGCTCAGCCCGCCTGCATCATGCGTGGTGAGCGTAACATGAACCCGGTTCCACACGTTCGACCATTCGGGATGATGGTCCATCTTCTCGGCCAGCAGTGCAACCCGGGTCATGAAGGCGAAGGCTTGCGAAAAATCGGCGAAGCGAAATTCGCGTTCGATGGCGAGGCCGTCGTCGCGCAACGTCCATCCGGTCAGCCCGGCAAGGGCTTCTTCGCGTTCGGCCTGGGTGAGGCTTGGTATGGGCATCTGCGATCTCCTTGGCACCACGGGCGATTTTCCCTATCGCGGCCGGCGATGCAAGAGTGCCGTCTCATCGCCGAGGATCTCGCCTGCCGTCGCGGCGACCGGGTGCTGTTCAAGGGCCTGTCGCTGGAACTGGCGGCGGGCGAGGCCTGCCAGGTCGCAGGCGCCAACGGCATTGGCAAGTCGAGCCTGATCCGCATCGTTGCCGGCCTGATGCGGCCATTTGCCGGTTCGATGGAAGTCACAGGCCCGGTCGGCCTGATCGACGAACGCCTGGCGCTCGATCCGCAACTGCCGCTGGGCCGCGCCCTTTCCTTCTGGCATCGGCTGGACGGCCCGGCCCAGGATGTCACGGCGCGGCTGGGGATCGAGCACCTGGCGGAAGTCCCGGTGCGCTACCTTTCGACCGGGCAGAAGAAGCGCGCGGCGCTGGCCCGGCTGCTGGGGCAGCAGGCGAGCGTCTGGCTGCTCGACGAACCGCTCAACGGGCTCGATAGCCAGGCCGTGGAGCTGACCCAGGCGCTCGCCGCCGAGCATTGCCGGGCCGGCGGCCTGTGCCTGATCGCCTCGCACCAGCCGTTCGAGATCGCCGGCATGCGGCGCATCGAACTGGCGGACTACGTGGCATGATGGGCAGCCTCGCCGCCCTGCTGCGCCGCGATCTCGGCCTGCTGCTGCTCGGGCGGCGGCGCGGGGGCACGGTACTGCCGCTGCTGTTCTTCCTGGCCGTCGCCATGCTGTTTCCTTTCGCCATCGGTCCTGATCCAAGGCTGCTGGCGCGGATCGGCGGCGGAGTGATCTGGGTGGCGGCGCTGCTCGCCGCAATCCTGCCGCTCGACCGGCTGATCGAACCCGATATCGAGCTGGGCATGTTCGACCAGTGGGCGCTGCGCGGCATTGCCGAGGAATGGGTCGTGGCGGTGCGCATCACCGCCCACTGGCTGAGCTTCGGCCCGCCGCTGATGCTGGCCGCCCTGCCTGCCGCTGCGCTGCTGGGGATCGACGGAGCGACGCTGCGCACCGTCGAACTCGGCCTGCTCGCCGGCACGCCCGGACTTGCCGCGCTGGGCGTGACTGTCGCGGCGCTGACTGCCGGCCTGCGCGGAGGAGCGGCGCTAGCGGGCCTGCTGGTGATCCCGCTGGCGGTGCCGTTGCTGGTGTTCGGCGCGGGAAGCCTTGCCAGTGGCGGCGACAGCGGCCTGGCGCTGACCGCGGCGGCAAGCCTGGTGCTGCTGGCGATCGCCCCCTTCGCGGCAGGCGCGGCGGTGCGGACGGCGCGCGGCTAGGCAGGCAAACGCCGCTTGACTCAGCGCAAGCCAGTTCCAAAGAACGGCCCATAGACAAGACTGCCTCGGTTCCGGCTCGCGAGTCGGAACTGCGATGCACAACCATTGGTGAGAGCAGATGACCTTCCAGACCTCAGACCTGACCGAAAACATCGGCACGCAGATCCACGCCGACAAGGCCGCGCTGCTCGACGGCTCGATCGCCGCCGAACTGCGCGTCCTGCTGGAACAGCGCGGCGTCCTCCTGTTTCGCGGCTACGACATGACCGACGAGGAGCAGATCGAGTTCGGCAAGACTCTGGGCAAGCCGCGCCACGAGCACGGCACCGACATCACCATGGTCTCGTCCGACAAGAACAAGAGCCCGATCTTCGCCGAATATTCGGAAGGCACTTTCCTGTTCCACTTCGACGACACCTACATGGAGTACCCGGCGCTTGCCTCGGTGCTGCGCTGCAAGGTGGCCGCGCCCCAGGGCGGGCAGACCGAATTCGCCAATACCTATGCGATCTATGACGACCTGCCCGAGGAAGAGCAGCGCTGGATCGACACGCTGCATGCCGAACATTCGCAGGAATGCGTCCAGCGCAAGGTCTTCCCCAACCCCAGCGACTGGCAATTGTCGCTGTGGGGCGAAGGCGCCATTCCGGCGACCACGCATCCGCTCGTCTGGCTGCACCGGACGGGGCGCAAGTCGCTGCTCCTGGGCGAGACGATGAAGCGCATCGTCGAATTGCCCGAGGCGGAAAGCGATGCGCTGGTGAAGCGCCTGCGGGAATTGGCCGACCGCCGCGAATATATCTACCAGCACGACTGGCAGGTGGGCGACGTGCTGATCTGGGACAACACCGGCACGGTCCACCGGGTAGTGCCATTCGACCTCGATTGCGGGCGCGAGCTGTATCGCGTCAAGCTCGCCGGCGAAGAGCCGATCCGGGCGGTTGCGGAAACTGTTTCCTGATCAATCGTAAGGCGGCTTGTCCAGCCCCTTGGGGCTCAGGGTGAATACCTCGCAGCCCTGCTCGGTAATGCCGATGGTATGCTCGAACTGCGCCGACAAGGATCGGTCGCGGGTCACTGCCGTCCAGCCGTCTTCCAGCAGCTTCACCGGCGGCTTGCCCAGGTTGATCATCGGC
Source organism: Novosphingobium sp. (assembly GCA_041911195.1). Lineage (GTDB taxonomy): Bacteria > Pseudomonadota > Alphaproteobacteria > Sphingomonadales > Sphingomonadaceae > Novosphingobium. The sequence continues at coordinate 9,686 of JAYRPK010000238.1, forward strand.
TCGATGGTGAAGAACATGCCGGGGCGCAGTTCCGGCCCCGTCCCGGCTTTCGCCGCATGGACCACCTCAGGCGCATCATGGAACAGGCGGCCCAGGCCATGGCCGCAGAATTCGCGCACCACGCCATAGCGGTTGGCCTCGGCATGGCGCTGGATCGCCGCGCCGATGTCGCCAAGGCGGGCGCCGGGGCGGGCCTGCTCGATGCCCAGCATCAGGCATTCGTAAGTCACGTCGACCAGCCGCCGCGCCTTCAGCGAAACATCGCCGACCAGGTACATCCGGCTCGAATCGCCATGCCAGCCGTCGAGCAGCGGGGTCACGTCGATATTGACGATGTCGCCGTCCTTGAGCGCCTTGTCCGACGGGATGCCGTGGCAGACGACATGGTTGATCGAGATGCAGCAGCTATGCGCATAGCCGCGATAGCCCAGCGTCGCGGGCAAGGCACCATGATCGAGGGTGAACTCGCGCACGAAATCGTCGAGCGCCTGGGTGGTCACGCCGGGCTGAACCAGGGGCGCCAGCGCGTCGAGGTTCTCCGCCGCCAGCCGGCCGGCCTTGCGCATGCCTTCAAAAGCTTCGGGCCCGTGCAGCTTGATCGTGCCGTCGCGCAGCATGGTCTCGCCGTCGGCCACAGTCTGATATTGTGTCATCCGGCATATGTAGCCGCTCCCGGCGCATTTTGCGAGTGCTGCGCGCGGCAAGGTTCCGCTGCCGCCGGAATGCGGCTAAGCGATAGGCCATGACTGGCAAAAACGCATTGATCCAGCCCGACCGCGGGCAGAAGGCCACCCCGATCCACCTTGTCGACAAGGATGGCCTGGAGGCCTGTACCCAGTCGCTCTCCGCTCCGCAGCGCGC
>JAYRPK010000239.1:0-4763 GCA_041911195.1 Novosphingobium sp.
CATGTCGGCGATGGCGTGCTGTGCCTGCTCGGGCGTGCGCAGCACCATGCGCTCAACCTGCCAGGGCAGCAGGCGCTGGTCCAGGATGCCGACGCCCCAGCCGTCTGCCTCGAGCCAGACCGAGCGGGTCGCTTCGCCGCCGATCTTCACGGCACTATGGTTTCGAAACTGGTGTGGACGGGAAAGGGGCTGTGCTCGGGAATGTCGTCGCGCGCCAGCAGGGCCACGGCCATGCCGGCATCGCGCGCGGCTTGCAGTTCGGCTTCGACGTCGGAGAGAAACAGGATGTCCGACGGCGGCAGGCCGATGGCTTCGGCGATCTTGCGGTAGGCCTCGGCCTCGCGCTTGGCGCCCACGGAGGTGTCGAAATAGCCGGAGATCAGCGGCGTCAGGTCGCCGAATTCGGTGCGCCCGAAGATCAGCTTCTGCGCTGCCACCGAGCCCGAGGAATAGATGTAGAGCGCAATGCCGGCCGCGTGCCAGCGCCGCAGGCCTTGCGCCGCGTCTTCGTAGACATGGCCGGTGAGCTCGCCTGCGGCAAAGCCTTCCGCCCAGATCATGCCCTGCAGCGCCTTCAGGGGCCCGATCTTGCGGTCGGCATCGTGCCATTCGAGCAGGAGCTTGACGCAGCCGGGCACATCGAGCGCCTTGTCGCCCGCTTCTGCCCGCACCTGGTCCAGTACCGGCGCGGCCTCTTGCGGATGCGCCGCGACCCAGGCTTCCAGCCGCGCGCGCGAATAAGGGAACAGCACCTCGTGGACGAAGCTGAGGCTGGAAGTGGTCCCTTCGATATCGGTGAGGATGGCGCGAGGGTTCACAGGGCGCCTTCGTAGAGCGGGATATTCCGCGCGATCTCGTCGCCGGTATAGCGCGCCACCCAGCCTTCGGGCGTAACGAACAGGCGAATCACGGTGAAATCGGGGAATTCGCCGGTATCGAACCAGTGGGTCGTACCTGCGGGCAATGCGATGAGGTCTCCCGCAGTGCATTCCAGCGCGTGGACCGTGCCGCCCGCGCGGATGTAGAACAGCCCCGAACCCTGGACGAAAAAGCGCACTTCGTCATCGTCGTGAATGTGTTCGGACAGGAACTTGGCGCGCAGCGCCTCGCGGTCGGGATGGCTGGGGGTGACGCGCAGTACGTCGCAGCTCTTGTAGCCGCCGCGCGCCTTCAGCCGCTCGATGTCCTGGGCATAGGCGGAAAGGATCTCGGCATCGTCCGGCTCGGCGGAGAGCGCGACGCCGGCATCCCAGCGTTCGAGCAGCACCCCGGCGGGCGCCAGCGCCGCCGCGATCCGGGCAAAATCCGTCTGCCGGTCGCGTTCGGCGAAGGGCGGGCTATCGCCATAGAGGACAAGCCGGGTCATCGCGCCGCTCCTTTCGCTTTCCATTCTTCCCAGGCGCAAGCGATGAGGAACTCGCTCGCTTCCACGATGTGCTCCGCCTGTTCCAGCGTCTGGCCCCAGGCGTATAGTCCGTGCCCCCGGATATAGAAGGCGGGGAGCAGATTGTCCTGCGCCAGCAGGACCGGCTGCAACTGCGCCGCCAGCGCGGGCATGTCCTGGCTGTTGTCGACCAGCGGCATCGCGATGCGGACATCGTGGGTGGCGATGCCGGGAAAGATCTTGGCGACCTCATAAGCATCGAAGATCAGCGCATCGCCACTTGTCGCGCGGCTCAGCACGGTGCCGGCGACGCTGTGGGTGTGGAGCACGGCGCCGGCCAGCGGGTCGATTTCGTAGACCAGGCAATGCAGCAGGGTCTCGGCCGAAGGCTTCTTGCTGTCAAGCGGCGTGCCATCGCCGCCGACGCGCATCACTTCATCGGCCGTCAGACGGCCCTTGTGCGCGCCCGAAACGGTGATCGCAAGGGTGCCGTCGCCCAGCCGCAGCGAATAGTTCCCGGCCGTCGCGGGTGCGAGCCCGCGCGCGTCAAGTCTTTGGCCAGCGGCGACAATGGCCCGGGCGGCGGCGGCGAAATCGGACATGGGCCTCCTCTATTGGCAGGCCCGCGCCGTGACAATTCATTCCGTAGGTTTGGTCATTCCGTAGGTTTGGCGCCGGCACGCATCAGCCAGATCGCCGCCGCAGCCAGGACCGCAACGCCCAGCAACAGCGTGCCCCAAAGCATCAGGTTGCGCTTGCCGAAGGGCGAATCGCCTTCCGCGCCCAGCAACTGGATCGGCGCCAGTGCCCGCCCGGCGATGACGCGCGCAGTGGGGTAGGGCCCGGGCTGAGGGGTCAGGTCCGCCACGTTGAGCAAGGCCGGGGCCGCATCCGCATTGCCGACGGCCAGCTTGTAGGGCGCTTGGCCATTGAAGGCGACGAGCAGGGTGACCGGATCGTAGCGGAATTCCAGCCGGGGCGCCTGCGAAAAGCCGCCGCTGCGGGCATCGGCTTCGATCTTGTATTCGCGCAAGTCGCCAGCGGCATCCAGCGTGGCGCCGCTTTCGCCCTGGCGCAGGACAGCCATGGACAGAGGCGTCCACGGCAGTTCCCTGGCATTGCGGCCAAACAGGCTGACCGGCACGACACCGTCGCTGCCGGTCAGCGCCAGGTGCATGGCGGCCGGGGCGGGGCCGGGCGGGATCGCGAATTCGAGAGTGTGGGCGTCGGCCATCCGCATGCCATTGGTGGGAACCACCAGGCGCGGCGGCGGCGGGCTCGGCGTGGTCCTGAGCTCGGCGCCGGTCACTTCGGCACCGGCCGCGCCGCTCCAGCTGACCAACAGGTAGCGGCTGGCCAGCTTTTCGCCATCGAGCGCGATCTGGCCACTGCCGAGCAGGCCGGCGCCCTGGCCGGGGCGGAAAAGCACCTGTTCGGCCAGCACGTCCCAGTTGTTCAGGTCGCTTCCGGCCCTGACCGTAAAGCTGACCGGGCGCTGCACCGGCAGCGTGGCGTTCAGCGCCAGGCTGACCGCGGGATCCTTCACCTGCCGGGTGTCGAACAGGACGCTGCGTTCCTGCCGCGCCCCCGCGCTCGATGTCGAGTCGACAGTGACTGCCTCGCCTTCTCGGTCGACCCGGACCGAGACCGATCCCCGCCGGCCAGAGCCTTGCTGCGGGTTGAAGGGAATCGCATCGAAGCGGGTCACGCCCACTTCGGCAGGGGCAATGGCCAGCCGGGCGATCGACAGCACCTTGCCATGGCCATCGAACAGGCGAACGTCGCCCCGGTCGGTCCGCTTCATAGCGACCAGCGCCGCCGCCGGCAGCTCGACGCGCTGGACTTGCGCTCCGGCAGCGGGCTCGACGGGAAGCGAAAGCGCGTAGCTGGCGCTGTCCGCCGGGTTCCCGCCCTTCTCGCCGCACGAAGCGGCCAGCAGCAGGGCAAGGACGGCAAGGCGCTTCATGGCGCAGCCTCAACGCGCGCTTCCTTGCGCGGCGGCAAGGGGACGAAATAGCCGATCAGCAGCATCATCACACCAACTCCGATGAAAGCGACAATTCGCGCGAGGCCTTCCGCGGTCGACATGTCGACGAAGACCAGCTTGACCACCACCACGGCCAGCAGCACGGCTCCGGCCAGCCAGGGCAGCCGCTCGGCCCGGCGGCGCGACCAGATCATCAGGCCCATGGCGATCAGCGTCCACAGGATGGAATAGCCCGCCTGGACGGTCTGGCTGGCGGCCAGCGCATCGGCATCCCATTCGATGCCGAGGAAATGGTGCGCGGTGCGCAGCCATATGGTGTTGACCATGAGGAAGCCCAGCAAGGCCTCGGTGGCAAGGCCAAAGCTGCCGCGCGGTACGTCCGACCTGGGCCGCTCGCTGGGTGCGGAGAGCACCATGCGGCGCCACAGGGCGTAGACCGTCAGCGCCAGCAGCGTCGAAAGATCGACCGGGTTGAGCAAGGGCAAGTAGGGCAGCGGATCGGTCACGCCATCGGCCAACAGCGTGGTCAGCAAGGCGCCGCAATAGACCAGCACGGCCAGCACCACGCCGGCGTACAGCCAATAGGCCCGGGCATGCGGATCGCGCGGCCAGCCCAGGCCCTTGGGGCTCTCCATGGGGGCGGCGCGTCCCGCCCAGCGGGTGAGCAGCAGGAGCATCAACGTCGCGCTGACCAGGAAGACGACGCCCGCCCACGATGTGTTCCACAGCGCGGCCCGATCCACTCCATAGGCAAGGCTATCCGCCACCATGCCGGTTAGCAGCAGGACGCCAAGCGTGTGCATGGCGCCAGTCCAGCCATCTTCCGCCTGCCGCCGCAGCAGCCAGACGTGCAGTGCCACGGCTGCCAGCCAGAACAGGATGTCCGGCCAGTAGAGCACGTGCCGGTCCTGAGCCAGTACGGCAAACAGGCAGATCACCATCAGCGGCAGGCTGATCCGCCCCGGCCAGGTCGCCACCGGCCAGTCCCTGCGCCTGCCGAACCAGTCGGCAAGCGCCATCAGGACGATGATCGCCAGAGTGCCGGTGAGCGCCTGGATGTGCAGTTCGAGCACCGGCTGGCTGAGTTCGCCGGCCAGGCGCGCCGGAAGCTCGCGCGACACTTCCTGGATCGTGGCGAGCACGACGAACAGGAAGCCGCCAATGAACCAGACCTGGCCCATGGCGCCTTCCACTTGCGCATAGGCTTCCGCCAGTGTCGAGCCGCTGTGTTCAAGCGGCTTGCGCATGATCCAGGCGGTAAGCAGCATCGGCAGGGCCACCAGCATCGGCACCAGGAACGCGTTGTTGGCGAAGGGCACGGCGGAGACATTGGGCCCCAGCATCGAAAGCGCGATCGTGGCCGCCAGGGCCTGCAGCAGCAGGCCGAACAGG
>JAYRPK010000240.1:0-2269 GCA_041911195.1 Novosphingobium sp.
CGGCACTTCGCCCGAGTAAGCTTCGACCTGATCTATGCCCTGCCCGGCCAGACGCCGGCGGCCTGGAAGGGCGAGCTGGAACGGGCCCTGTCGTTCGGGACTGGCCACCTATCGCTCTACCAGTTGACGATCGAGCCGGGCACGCGCTTCGCCACCGATGTCCGCTCGGGCGCGCTCGCCCCGCTCGACGACGATGCCGCCGCCGACCTGTTCGACCTCACCCGCGAATTCACCGCCGCCGCCGGCCTTCCCGCCTATGAAGTGAGCAATCACGCGCGCACCGGCGAGGAAAGCCGCCACAACCTCACCTACTGGCGCTATCAGGACTACCTCGGCATCGGCCCGGGCGCCCATGGCCGGCGCCATGGCCTTGCCACCCTGCGGCACAGGAAGCCGGAAAACTGGCTCTCGGCCATCGAGCTCCAGGGCCACGGCATGGCAGAGGAGAGGCAGCTTACCCGGAGCGAACAGGCATCCGAAGCGCTGCTGATGGGGCTGCGTCTTGCCGAAGGGATCGACATTGCCGCCCTATCGCAGCGCTTTGGGCTGCCTGAAACGTCGCTGATCGATTCCGGCAAGCTGGGCTTCTACATTGGCAATGGCCTTGCCTGGAAGCATGGCAATCGCCTGGGGGTTACCGAAACCGGCATGCCCCTGCTCGATGCCTTGCTGGGCGAGCTGGTGCCGGCTTCGCTGGTCGCCGCATGACGAAGGCCGACTTGCTGGAGGTGTGGGGCGAATACCTCGCCCATGGCCGCCGCCGCAGCCCGCATACCGTCCGCGCCTATGTCGCCACTGCCGCCCGGCTGCTTGACGAGCTGGGAAACATGGACTGGGCGGCGCTGGCCCGGCTCGATGCGCCCGCCCTGCGCGCCCAGCTTGCCCGCCGCCGGATGGACGGCATCGGCAATGTCTCGGCGGCGCGCGAGCTCTCCGCGCTCAAGAGCTTCATCGCCTTCGCCCGCGACAAGGCCGGCCATGCCGATGCCGCTCGTCCGCGCATGCGCGGCCCCCGGATCAAGAAGGGCCTGCCCCGCCCGGTTACGCCCGACGAAGCGGTCCATCTCGCCGCGACGGTTGAGGAAGACGCAAGCGAGGAATGGATCGGCGCGCGTGACCGGGCGGTGCTGCTGCTGCTCTATGGCGCGGGCCTGCGCATTGCCGAGGCGCTTTCGCTGAACGGCGGCATGCTGCCGCTGGGCGAAGTGTTGCAAGTCACCGGCAAGGGCGGCAAGCAGCGGGTCGTACCCTTGCTACCGGTCGTGCGTGACGGAGTGGCCGACTATGCGGCCAAGTGCCCCTGGCCGCTGGAACGGGACAAGCCGCTGTTTCGCGGCGCGAAAGGCGGCCAGCTTTCACAAGGCATGGTCCAGAAGGCCATGGCGCGGGCCCGGATCGCCCTGGGCCTGCCCAGCACCGCCACTCCGCACGCGCTGCGCCACAGCTTCGCGACGCACCTGCTTGGCGCGGGGGCGGACCTGCGAAGCCTGCAGGAACTGCTGGGTCATGCGAGCCTGGGCTCAACCCAGATCTACACCAAGGTCGATGCGGCAGTGTTGCTGGATGTCTATCGCAATGCCCACCCGAGAGAGCGGGCTTGATCGGGGACAGTCCCTGATTAGCCTCGCCCAATCACTCGCCGCAGTTGAAATTCAGCCTGACCGCCTGCCTGCTCGCGCCCAGTTGCGCAGTGAATGTCACGGGCCCTGCACAGCCCACATCGCGGACCCAAAGCGGGGCGACCATCTTGCCTTCCTCGCTGGTCAGCCCATCGCGAACGGCGCGGCGCGCCAGCACCTTGCCGTTTTCGCCAGTCGCGGTGAGTACAACCGGCTGCGTCAGGTTTTGCTGGCCCTGGGTGCGCACTTCGATCGTGAACAAGGCATCGTTGGCATATTCCTCGGCCGCGCCGCCACCGATGATCGTGTTCCACAGACCGTTGGGCTGATCCGAGATATCGCCGGAAAGGCGTCCCGTTTCCTGATACCACAGCCTGACCTTGGGACTTTCCAGACTGGCGGCAACCGGAGGAGCGGCTTCAACTGCAACCGCTGCCGCTAACAAGACGGCAGTAACGGGGAGCTTCAGGAAGGACAAACAGGGCATGGCTCACCTCGCGTCGATGGCTGGGCCGGCAATGCTCGCCCCGGATGTACACCACCCCCCGGAAAACGAGAAATACTGCGCCGTCTGGAAGCGGTTGCTGCCATCGAGCAGCACAGTGGCGAAGGCGGCCAGTTCATCCATGGTGCCAAGCCTCCCCAGAGGC
>JAYRPK010000241.1:0-5398 GCA_041911195.1 Novosphingobium sp.
AGCCGCCGGCGCTGTCGCCCTCGACCAGGAACAGCTCGCACTTGCTGGGATCGCGTTCCTGGCAGTCCGCCAGCTTGCCGGGCAGCGAGGCGATGTCCATCGCGCCCTTGCGCCGGGTCAGCTCGCGCGCGCGGCGGGCGGCCTCGCGGGCGGCCGCGGCGTCGATGATCTTCTGGATCACGGCCTTGGCGTGGGCCGGGTTTTCTTCCAGCCATTCGCTCATCTTGTCGGCCATCAGGCTTTCGAGCGGCTGGCGCACTTCGGAGCTGACCAGCTTGTCCTTGGTCTGGCTGGAGAACTTGGGATCGGGCAGCTTGACCGAAACGAGGGCGGTCAGCCCCTCGCGCATGTCCTCGCCGCTGAGGCTGACCTTCTCCTTCTTGAGGATGCCGGAGCGCTCGCCATAGCCGTTGAGGGTGCGGGTCAGCGCGGCGCGGAAGGCCGCCAGGTGCGTGCCGCCGTCACGCTGCGGGATGTTGTTGGTGAAGCACAGGACGTTTTCGTAATAGCTGTCGTTCCATTCCAGCGCGACGTCGATGCCGATGCCATCGCGCTCGGCCGAGATGGCGACGGGATCGGGCATCAAGGGCTGCTTGTTGCGGTCGAGCCACTTGACGAAGGCGGCGATCCCGCCTTCGTAGAACAGGTCGTGCTCCAGCACGTCCTCGTGCCGCCGGTCGCGCAGCTTGATGCGCACGCCCGAATTGAGGAAGGCGAGCTCGCGGTAGCGATGCTCCAGCTTTTCGAAATCGAACTCGGTGACGTTCTTGAAGGTGTCTGTGCTGGCGAGGAAGGTTACGCGGGTGCCTTTCTTCCCGGCTGGCGCAGGCCCGCGCACTTCGAGCGGAGCGACCGCATCGCCATGGGCGAACTTCATCCAGTGCTCCTGCCCTTCACGCCAGATGGTCAGTTCCAGCCATTCGCTGAGCGCATTGACCACCGACACGCCGACGCCGTGGAGGCCGCCGGAAACCTTGTAGGCATTGTCCTCGCTGGTGTTCTCGAACTTTCCACCCGCGTGGAGCTGCGTCATGATCACTTCGGCGGCCGACACGCCTTCCTCGGCATGGATGCCGGTCGGGATACCGCGGCCATTGTCTTCCACCGAGACCGAGCCATCAGGGTTCAGCTCGATCAGCACCAGGTCGCAATGCCCGGCCAGCGCCTCGTCGATGGCGTTGTCGGAAACCTCGAAGACCATGTGGTGCAGGCCCGATCCGTCGTCGGTATCGCCGATGTACATGCCGGGGCGCTTGCGCACGGCATCGAGGCCCTTGAGGACCTTGATCGAATCAGCGCCGTAATTGGCGGTTGTGGGGGTGGTTTCGGGGCTTTCTGACATGGCTGTCCTATAGGCATGCAAGGCGGCTACCGGAACCCTTTTCCGCCCCTTCCATCCACAGGCAAAAGCCGATGCTCAGGCTGTTTGTGTCAGATTGCGCGCCGCCTGAAAGGCGCGATCAACTTTACGATCGGGTGAAGGCGCTGGCTGGCTGAGACCGGGCTGCGAAGCCGCCTGCGAACTTGAGGAAAAATTATGGCTCGGCCCTGCCCCACTGTCCGTCGCGGACAGGTTCAGGGGCAGGGCCGGCACGAACGGCCGGACATAGTCAGACCAGGGTGACAGCAAGCATCAGCCCGCCGGCGCCCAGGGCGACAGTGAAGCCGAGCACGGTGTGAACCAGGCGTTCCATCGCTTTCTCCTTTGAGTTAGTGCATTTGCGAAAACCGCTTTCGCACGTGCAGCATAACAGAAAGGTTAACTTACACCCGTGCCAATTGCGCAATAACGATTGCAAAAAGCGCAACCATTAGCTGCATCAGTAAATTTATTACACTCGCGCGCACTTTTCTGCCGCTGTGGGCGGCCGTCTGGACAGGTGCCCGCCAGCGGATTAACGCCCCGGCATGACTGTTCAGCCCTCAGATTCCATCCTCATCGTCGATTTCGGCAGCCAGGTGACCCAGCTGATCGCCCGCCGCGTGCGCGAAGCGGGGGTCTATTCCGAGATCGCCCCGTTCGGCAGCGCCGCGGCGGCCTTTGCCCGGATGAAACCCAAAGGGATCATCCTGTCGGGCGGCCCGGCTTCGGTGACCGAGGAAAGCGGGCCGCGCATCCCCGAGGAGATCCTTCATTCCGGCCTGCCGATGCTGGGCATCTGCTATGGCCAGCAGGCGCTGATGCAGCAGCTTGGCGGCCGGGTCGATCCGGGCGAAGCTGGCGAATTCGGGCGGGCCTTCATCGAGGTCCAGGACAATTGCGTGCTGTTCGACGGGCTGTGGCAGGTGGGCGAAAGCCACCAGGTGTGGATGAGCCATGGCGACCGCGTGGTCGAACTGGCCCCCGGCTTCCGTTCCGTGGCGGTCAGCGAAGGATCGCCCTTCGCCGTCGTCGCCGACGACGCGCGGCGCATCTACGCGACCCAGTTCCACATGGAAGTGGTCCATACCCCCGATGGCGCCAAGCTGATCAAGAACTTCGTCCGCCATGTCTGCGGCCTGGCCGGCGACTGGACCATGGCCGAGTTCCGCAAGACCAAGATCGAGGAAATCCGCGCCCAGGTGGGCTCATCCCGCGTGATCTGCGGCCTCTCCGGTGGCGTCGACAGCGCGGTGGCTGCCGTCCTCATCCATGAGGCGATCGGCGACCAGCTCACCTGCGTCTTCGTCGACCACGGCCTGATGCGCATGGGCGAGGCGGACCAGGTCGTCTCGCTGTTCCGCGGGCATTACAACATCCCGCTGATCCACAAGGATGTCTCCGCCCTGTTCCTCAATGGCCTGGCCGGCGTCACCGATCCGGAGGCCAAGCGCAAGTTCATCGGCAAGACCTTCATCGACGTGTTCGAGGAAGAGGCGAAGCAGATCGGTGGCGCGGAGTTCCTGGCGCAAGGCACGCTCTATCCCGACGTGATCGAGAGCGTCTCCTTCACCGGCGGCCCCTCGGTGACGATCAAGAGCCACCACAACGTCGGCGGCCTGCCCGAGCGGATGAACATGAAGCTGGTCGAGCCGCTGCGCGAGCTGTTCAAGGATGAAGTGCGCGAGCTGGGCCGCGAGCTGGGCCTGCCCGACGTCTTCGTCGGCCGCCACCCGTTCCCCGGCCCCGGCCTTGCCATCCGCATCCCCGGCGAAGTCACCCGCGAGCGTTGCGATATCCTGCGCAAGGCCGACGCCGTCTACCTCGAGGAAATCCGCAACGCCGGGCTCTACGACGCGATCTGGCAGGCCTTTGCGGTGCTGCTGCCGGTCAAGACCGTGGGCGTGATGGGCGACGGGCGGACCTATGACAGCGTCTGCGCGCTGCGGGCCGTCACCAGCACCGATGGCATGACCGCCGATATCTACCCCTTCGATGCAGCCTTCCTCAGCCGCGTGGCGACGCGGATCATCAACGAGGTAAAGGGCATCAACCGCGTGGTCTACGACTACACCAGCAAGCCGCCAGGCACGATCGAGTGGGAATAGGCGCCTGAGCAGGGCCATCGCCGATGCCGACAGTCCTGACTCACGCCATCGTTCCTCTCGCCGCCGCCGCGGCATTGGGCACGCATAAGGTGCCCGCACGGCTTGCCCTTGCCGCCGCTGCCCTCACCATGCTGCCTGACGCCGATGTCGTCGGCTTCCGCCTGGGCATTGCCTATGCCGACGACTGGGGGCACCGCGGGGCGACGCATTCGCTGGTCATGGCGGCAGTGACCGCCGGTGTGGCGATCCTGCTCTGGCGCGAATGGCGAAGGCCGCTCGCCTTCGCCTTCCTGTTCCTCGCCGCCGCCTCGCACGGGCTGCTCGACATGCTGACCGATGGCGGACTGGGCGTGGCGCTGTACTGGCCGTTCGAGACAGGTCGCCATTTCTTTACCGCAACGCCCATCCGGGTCTCGCCGATCGGCGCGAACTTCTTCTCGGCCCGGGGGCTGGAGACGTTGCTGTCCGAAATGGTCTGGGTCTGGTTGCCGGCTGCGGCCCTCGCCCTGGCCGGCATGGCCATTCGGGCATGGACGGCGCGCGCCGCCTCTGCAAAATGATCGGGCTGATAGATAACCGGGAGTTGCGGGATGCGCCGTTTCAAGATGCTGGTCTTTTCCGAGCCCTTCGAAGGTCAGGAAGCGGAATTCAACGAATGGTACACCGCCCGTCACCTCGATGACATCTGCGCGCTGCCGGGCTTCACTTCGGCGCAGCGGTTCAAGCTGCACAGCGTCTCGATGGGCACGACGCTCAACAAGTACCTGGCAATCTACGATGTCGAGACCGACGATCCCGACTGGGTGATCGACAACATGTTCGCGATGAAGGATACCCCCGCCATGCCGATGGACCCGGCCTTCAATCTCGATCCGACCAGCGTCATGCTCTACGAGGAGCTTACCGGCGTGGTTTATTCCAAGGACAAGAGCTGAACCGCTACCAGGCGTTCCCGGCCGCCACTGCCCTGATCTCGGCGGGCGTGCTTTTGCGCCGCAGCACGGCATTGCGATGCGGGAAGCGGCCGAAGCGTAGCACCATGGCGGCATGGCTGCGGGCGAAGCCGAAAATGAAGGCATCGTCCAGCGCGGCGTAGAGCTGGATGGACAGGCGCTGGTCGGCCCGGCTCTCGCTGTGCATCAGCGGCATGTAGAGGAACTGGCGCAGATGCTTGCCCAGGCCATGGTTCCATCCGCGCCGGATCGCGCCTTTGGCGATGGCGCGGGCCAATGGGTCATGCGCAAATGCCCGCGCCTCGTCGCGCAGCAGGTTTCGCGGCACCTGGTCGAACAAGAGCACCGCGGCACGCGCCGTTTCCCGGTCGCGCAGGAATTCCCGCGCGGGGCGCTTTGCCAGCATGTTCAGATAGCGGCCAAACCGGCGGCGCAGTGCCGCATCGACATGATCGTTGCGCCCGAACCAATGGCCCGGGCGCAAACGATGAAACCAGAAATGCAGCAGTTCCGCCGCCCAGCGGCGCGAGCCCATGGCCAAGCGGCTAGCTGCCCTTGGGCACCCTGCGATAGGGCACGAACTCTCCCAGTCCGACGAAGCCGCTATAGAAGAAGCTCGATCGGTCATGCATGCGCACCACATCCACGCTGCACAACTGGCTGCCGTGGATGTTGGTCACCATGATGTCGTCATCGTCGAGGTCGGTCGCGTCGCGCGGGCGGTTGACGTAGATGACATTGCCCCAGTCATAGACGATCGCGGTCTTGTCGATGATGCGCGCTTCGCGGGTGCTGCTGATCGGGATGCAACTGACCGGCTGGCCAGCCTCGCGGCCTTCGAGCAGCTTGGCGAGCTGTTGTTCGCCGGTAAGCTTTTCGCGGGCCTGAAGCGCGCCGCCGGTTGCCAGCGCGGCTGTGGCGGCGAGGATGAGGGCGATCTTGCGCATGGTCAGTCTCCTGCTTCGCGGAAACGCGAA
>JAYRPK010000242.1:0-7608 GCA_041911195.1 Novosphingobium sp.
TGCCGCTGCCGCCGGGCTGGCGAGACCGGCCGCCGCTTCCAGCTTGGCCAGGCGGTTGGAATTGACTTCGCTTTGCGCGGTCAACTGCTTGATCTGCGCTTCCAGCGCAGCCATCCGCGCCAGAATGTCGGTCACCGGCGTGGCGGCCGGCTGTCCTGCGGCCGGGCTTGCCGCGCCGCTGGCGCTGACTTCGGGCGAGAACACCTTGCCCTCGCCGCTCTGGAACACATTGCGCTGCAGCGCGCGGATTTCCGATTCCATCCGCCGCATCCGCGCTTCCGCCATGTTGTCTTGCGCGCCCGCGGGTACGACTGCTCCAGCAATTGTCAGGGCCAGACCTGCCAGCAGGGCCGCCTTTGCCGGGCGGAGGCGGCTGAGCGGGTATTTCATTGCGCGACTGCTCCCGAAATGGTCATCGCGGATCAGCATTGCGCGGGCAAACCGAACCGCTGCTGAACCGCGCCAAATGCTTGCCGCAGCGTCCCTTCGCTGTCGAGTGCGGCTCAATCCGAAACGGTGGATGGTTGCGGCAGGTCGGCGCCGGGCGCGGCAGGCGCCGATGCTTGCGCCGGTGCCGGCGGCCTGGACGCCTCGCGCCGGGCCCCTTCGCGGCGCTCTTCCAGAGGCACGCGAATGGTGGCGGCCGTGGCGGGCCTGGAGGGTTGGGACGACTGTGCTGCGGGATTGGCGGGCGGGCTTGCAGGCGCGGCGGCGGGCACTTGCGCTGGCCTGGCAAGCAAGGCGGCGGCGGAAACCGGCACGTCCTTCACCAGCCCCTGCTTGTCGGAGACCCGGGCGACGGCCTGGCCGCCGATCGTCACCTGCAGTGCGTCGGGCCGTGCAGTCCTGAGCAGGGGTTCGTTGGCATCGGGTGGAACCGTAAAGCTCTCACCCATCCCCATCCGCTTTTCGAGCAGCACCTTGCCGTCCGCGTCGTAGAACCTCGCCCAGACGCCTTCTTCCTGCGCGGTGAACACCACCGGGCCATTCGCCGATGCAGGAGCCGCCGGTGCCGGCGAGACCGCGTTTGCCGCCATCGCGGGCGACTCGCTCGGCGCGAGATCGGGCAAGGTCGCACCCGGGGCATAGAAATCGCGCCAGAAAAAGGCGATCACCGCCACCAGAGCGATGGCTGCAAGCGCCGCCATCCATGCCAGCCGCGAGCCGGGCACGCGGGCCGGATCGCCCTGTTCATAGGTCGCGGGCGTCCGCCGGTCGGGGAGCGGGTCCATGCCGTCGAAATCCTGCCGCACGGCGGCGGCGACCTGCATCTCGTCGAGCCCCAGCGCCCGCGCATAGTTGCGGGCAAAGCCGATGGCGTAGGTCCGGCTGGCGAGCGCGGCGTAATTGCCGTCCTCGATCGAGGCGAGGTGGCGTTCGGCGATCTTGGTGCGCGCGGCGATATCGCTGCGGCTGAGGCCGGCTTGTTCGCGCGCGCGGCGCAGCATGGCACCGGCGGTGTCCAGCGGAAGTTCCGAAATGTCTAAGTCCCGTTCGGCCATTCTCGTCCGTTTCGGTCTGATTATTGGCGATCCGGGCGCGACAAACCTGTCTTGCCCGGCAATGTCAACGGCCATGGTAAAGCGCGATTGTGACAATGCGCCGGACGGTGCCGTGCGGGCGGGGAATGCGCGGTGGAACGTGCCCCGGATCAGTCGAAAGCCATGCCACGCTCGGCCGCCCATGCGGTCAGCGCCTCGCGCATGCTGGGCGGCGGTGCCGCCAGCCAGCCTGCCATCGTCTCCCCGATCTCGCGCGCGTCGACCCGGCGGATCATTTCCTTGAGCGGGCCGACCGATGCCGGGGTGATCGACAGCCGGCGGATGCCAAGGCCGATCAGCGCCAAGGCCTCGAGCTGGCGCCCACCCATTTCGCCGCAGACCGTCACATCGACCTTGTGGCCATCGAGGCTTGCCATCACGCGCTTGAGGAACCGCAGGATCGAAGGGCTGAGCCAGTCGTAGCGTTCCGCCAGCTTGGGGTTCGATCGGTCGGCCGCGAACAGGAACTGGGTGAGATCGTTGGTGCCGATAGACAGGAACGAAAGCTTGGGCGCAAGCAGGTCAAGCTGTTCGGCCAGCGACGGCACTTCCAGCATCGCGCCATAGCGGATGGCATCGGGCGCCAGCTTCTTCTGCAGCTTGAGCTGCTTGAGCTGCTGGTCGAAAATCGCCTTGGCCGCGTCGAATTCCCACGGCTCCGAGATCATCGGGAACATGACGTTGAGGGTATGCCCGCCCGCCGCTTCCAGCAGCGCGCGCGCCTGCACCTTGAGCAGGCCGTCGCGTTCCAGCGAGAGCCGCAAGGCCCGCCAGCCCATTGCCGGGTTCTCTTCCCCCTCGCCGCCGTCGTTGCGCAGGTAGGGCAGCACCTTGTCGCCGCCGATATCGACCGTGCGGAACACCACCGGCTTGTCACCCGCCGCTTCGAGCACGTCGCGATAGAGCCGGGTCTGGCGTTCGCGTGCGGGCAGGGTGGCGGAGACCAGGAACTGGAATTCGGTGCGGAACAGGCCGATGCCGTCGGCGCCGGTCAGGGCGAGGTTTGGAACGTCGTCGCGTAGGCCGGCGTTGATCATCACGGTAATGCGGGTGCCGTCACTGGTGACCGGCTCGACGTCGCGCAGCGCGGCATAAGCGGCCTGCCGCTTGCGGCTTTGCACGAAGCGCGTCCTGAAGGCCTCGACCAGCGCCGGCGCCGGCCGCACTTCGACCGTGCCCTGCGCCGCGTCGAGCAGCAACTGGTCGCCTTCGCGCACCACGCCGCGCAGGTTGCGTACCCGCCCCAGCACCGGCACCCCCATGGCCCGCGCGACGATGACGACGTGCGCGGTGAGCGAACCTTCTTCCAGGATCACACCCTTCAGCCGCCGCTTGTCGTATTCCAGCAGTTCGGCCGGCCCCAGGTTGCGGGCGATGACCACGGTGTCGTCGCGCAGCCCTTGCGAGGCGGCCGTGCCGAGCTGGCCGGAGACGATGCGGATCAGCCGGTTGGACAAGTCCTCCAGGTCGTGCATGCGGTCGGCCAGCAGCGGGTCGTCGATTTGGCGCATGCGCATGCGGGTGTGCTGCTGCACGCGCTCGATCGCCGCCTCGGCGGTCAGGCCGGAGTCGATCGCCTCGTTGATCCGGCGTTTCCAGCCTTCGTCGTAGGCGAACATCTTGTAGGTCTCGAGCACTTCCTCGTGCTCGCCGCCGGCGCCGAATTCGGCCTGGCTGGCCATGCGGTCGATCTGGTCGCGCATCTTGTCGAAGGCGCGGAACACGCGCTGGCGCTCGGCCTCGGTATCCTCGGCCATGACGTGCTCGATCTCGACGCGCGGCTGGTGGAACACCGCGACGCCGCTGGCGAGGCCCTTGACCAATGGCAGACCGGCAAGCCGCTGCGGGCCCGAAAGCTGGGGCGCCAGGCCATAGAGCTCGTCCTCGTCGACGAGCCCGGCATTGCCGATCAGTTCGGAGAGCACCATGGCCACGGTCTGCAGGGTCTCTATCTCGACGTCTTCGTAGCGGCGCGGCTCGACATGCTGGACGCACAGCGCCCCGACGGCGCGCTCGTGGCGCACGATCGGCACGCCGGCGAAGGAATGGAACCTGTCTTCGCCGGTTTCCGGCCGATAGGAAAAGTCCGGATGCGCCGCCGCCTCCGCCAGGTTCAGCGTTTCAACATTGCCGGCAATCGCGCCGACCAGGCCTTCGCCGACACCCAGCCGCGTGACGTGGACGGCGCTTTGTTCGAGCCCGCGTGTGGCGAACAGTTCCAGCATGCCTTCGCGCAGCAGGTAAATCGAGCAGACTTCGCTATCCAGGCCCTTGCCAATGACATTGACCACGGTGTTGAGCTTGGTCTGCGCAGGGCTGCGCGACGCCATCACGTCGTGCAGACGCGTCAGAATTTTGCGCGAGGCAGTAACCGGGGTCGTGGGCATGCAAGCAGCCTAGCCCAAAGCGGGCGGTTTGGAAACGCATGCCGCACTTGCGGCGGGAAAGCCCTGATTTCTAGATGTGTTCGAGCTGTTCCTTGATCCGCAACTTTCGTTTCTTGAGGAGCTGGATCGCGGTGGCGTCAGGCATCGGCCGGCTCAGTTCCTGTTCGATCTGGCGTTCCAGACCGGCATGCTTGAGCTGTAGGGTGCTGACTAGCGAAGCGTCCATTGGCGGTCCTCCTTCAAAGAGGCCGAACCCTTTCCGACTCAACCGGATTCAGGGCCCGGCGCAATTGTCATCTAAGCATAGAGCGCTTATCTTGCGAAGGGCCTAATGCAGCCAATTCGGTGATTACGTCATGGATTGCGGCGGGATGGGTGCAGGCGATGGACAATCGGGGATTTCGGCGAGGATGGCGGTGTGACCGAAGAGGAAATGCGCAAGCGGCTGGAAGCGCTGCGGACCGAGCATCGCGACCTTGACGCGGCGATCGACGCGCTCACCGGCGCGAACTCCACCGACCAGTTGCAGATCGCCCGGCTGAAGAAGCGCAAATTGCGCCTCAAGGACCAGATCACCATGATCGAGGACTACCTGATCCCTGATATCATTGCGTGAAAATCCCTTGCGGGATCGCCTCTGGCCACCCGTAAAACCGTGCCGTTCGGGGACAGGCCCAGAATGGAGCGCAAAACCGTAAAAGTGCGGTTGCAGCGGGCCGATTCGCGGGCCTAACGAGGCTCGGGATGAACGGATTGGCCACACTCAACAAACGTATCGTCGAGGGCCTCTATTGCGAGGCATTGGTCCTCGCCGAGGAAGTGCGCGCGGAATTCGCGCTTTCGGGCCGGATCGAGCAAGCCGGGCAGGACGAGGACCTTGCCCGGGTGGCGCTGTCCTGCGTCGGCCTGCGCACCACGACGCGCATGATGCATGCGATCGCCTGGCTGCTCAATCACCGGGCCTACCTGATGGGCGAGCTGTCTGAATTCCAGCTGCGCCGCTACGGTGCGCTGGCGCCAGACGATCCGGGCGCCGAACCTGCCAATTTCGCCCTGCTGGAACCAGAAGTGCGCGAACTGGTGGAGGCGACCGAACGCTTCTACGCGCGGCTGCTCCGGCTCGACGCCGCCTGGCGGCAGCGCCAGCCGGAAGTTCCGCCCGGCGCGCTGCAAAGACTGAGGCAACGTTTCGGAACATCCATTCCGCGTTAGATCGCGGCCAGGGCTTGGAGCCAGGACGATTGCCTTTGGCGCCGCGTTTCCTCGTTCAGCCCGGGAGTGAACTGCCGCACCGTCCCGCGCATCGCCGCCGATGCTTCTTCCAGGCTTGAGAACAACCCCGCCCCCAGCCCGGCCAGCATCGCCGCCCCCAGCGCCGTGGTCTCGACAAAGTCCGGCCGTTCGACCGGCAGCGCCAGTACGTCGGCCAGGTCCTGCGCCATCCAGTCGTTGGCGCTCATGCCGCCGTCGATCCTGAGCCTCGACCAGGCCGCGCCGTCGGCCCGGAAGGCCTCGGCCAGATCATGTGTCTGCATCGCCATGGCTTCCAGCGCCGCGCGGACCACGTGAGCCTTGGTCGTCGCGAAAGTCATTCCCGAGATTGCGGCCCGCGCCTCCGGCCGCCAGTGCGGCGCGCCGAGGCCTGACAAGGCGGGCAGGACGACCACTCCGCCGCTGTCCGGCACCGAGCGGGCAAGCAGTTCGGTTTCCTGCGCGCTGCCGATCAGGCCCAGCGAATCGCGCAGCCACTTGACCAGGCTGCCGGCGACGAAGACCGAGCCTTCCAGCGCATATTGCCGCTCGCCGCCGAGCTGGCACAGCACCGTGCCGAGCAGGCGGTTGCGCGAGAGCGGAATGGCATGGCCCATGTTGGCGAGGACGAAGGCGCCGGTGCCATAGGTCGCCTTGGTCTCGCCGGGCGAGAGGCAGCCCTGGCCCAGGGTAGCGCTCTGCTGGTCGCCGGCCAGCCCGGTGATCGGGATCGCCGCGCCGAGCCATTCGGGCAGGGTCTTGTCGAACTGGCCGGCCATGTCTGTGACTTCCGGAAGCGCACCGCGCGGCGCGCCGAACAGCTCGCACAGGCCCTCGTCGAACTGCGCCCCGGCGAGCGGCAACAGCAGGGTGCGGCTGGCATTGCTGGCGTCGGTGATGTGAAGGCCTCCGGTCAGCTTCGTAACCAGCCATGTCTCCACCGTGCCCAATGCCAGCCGTCCGGCATCGGCCGCCTCGCGCACTTGCGCGCTGTTGTCGAGCAGCCAGCGCATCTTGCTTGCCGAGAAATAGGGGTCCAGCAGCAGGCCGGTCGCCCTTTGCACCGCCTCCTCGTGCCCGGCCTCCTTCAGCGCCGCGCAGGCGTCCGCCGTGCGCCGGTCCTGCCAGACGAGGGCATGGTGCAGCGGTTGCAGGGTGCGCCTGTCCCAGGCGACCACGGTTTCGCGCTGGTTGGTGATGCCGATCCCGGCGATCCGCTCCGCTCCGCCGGCTTGCGTCACGGCCTGCCGCGCGCAGGCCAGCGTCTTGTCCCAGATCTCGCCGGCATCGTGTTCGACCCAGCCCGGTTGCGGGTAGAACTGGGTCAGCTCCTGCTGCGCCACGGCGCGCACCTGGCCTTGCCGGTCGAACACCATGGCGCGGGTCGAGGTTGTGCCTGCGTCGAGGACGAGGATCAGATCGCCTTCAGAGTTCATACGTTCCTCAAATTCCCCTCCCGCTTGCGGGAGAGGCAAGGGGAGGGCCTGTTATTCAACCTTGATGAACATGCCCTCCCCCGACCCCTCCCGCAAGCGGGAGGGGAGAGGGCCTCGACACCGGGCAAAGCCGAGGCCATATCCCTGCCATGGAATTCCCCGCTAAGCCCTGGCCTGTCGGCCTTGCCGAGCAGCCCGAACCGCTCGTGCGCCGCGTTCTCGCCACGAACCCCTCGGCCTTCACCTTCACCGGCACGCAAAGCTACATCGTCGGCGGCGGCAACAAGGTCGCCGTGATCGATCCCGGACCTGACGAGCAGGACCATGTCGAGGCCCTGATCGCGGCCATCGGCGACGCGCAGGTCTCGGCCATCGTCTGCACTCATACCCACCACGATCATTCCCCCGCAGCTGCGCCACTCGCGAAAGCCACCGGTGCGCCGGTGATCGGCTGTGCGCCCTTTTCGCTGAAGGACGACGGGCCGCGCTCTGATGCGGGCTTTGACCCCGGCTACAAGCCCGACCATATGCTCGAAGAGGGCGATGTACTCACTGGGCCCGACTGGACCCTCCGCGCGCTCTGGACGCCGGGGCATACCTCCAACCACCTTTGCTACGCGCTGGAGGAATCGGGTGCGCTGTTTACCGGCGACCATGTCATGGGCTGGTCGACCAGCGTCGTCTCTCCGCCCGATGGCGACATGACCCAGTACATGGCGAGCCTTCAGAAGCTGCACACCCGCGAAGACCGGGTCTATTATCCCGCCCATGGCCGGGCGGTCGCCAAGCCGCGCCAGTTGGTGCGCGGCATGATCGGCCATCGCCGTTCGCGCGAGAACCAGATCGTCAGGTTGCTGGGCGAAGGCCTGGGCACCATCGAAGACATGGTCCCGCACATGTACAAGGGGGTCGATCGCCAGCTCTGGCCGGCGGCGGGCCGATCGGTCCATGCCCATCTCCTCGATCTCGAAGGCAAGGGGCGCGTCATTCGCA
>JAYRPK010000243.1:0-5554 GCA_041911195.1 Novosphingobium sp.
GCCACGGCGCGAATTCGGCGGCAGGCGACGAGAAAGCCGATCCACTCGCTAGCGCCGCGCGCAATCCGGCGGGTGCCGCATTTCGGCGGCGTTGCAGCGACAGCGCCAGCCGCTCGATTAGTTCGACCGGCGAAAGCTCGGCAAGATCGGCGGAGGTCAGCCGCTGAGCTGCGGCGCCTTCCTGCGGCAAATGGAGCTCGACGCCGGCAACGGTTCCGGCCGTTTCATCGACATGCGTTTGCGATGCCTGCGCTGGAAAGTATTCGACCTCGGGCTCCGCAACATCATCGAAACTCGGCAGGGGTGCCTTGCGATTGCGCAGGGCCGCCATCGGATCGTCGTCTGATTCCTCCGCCAGCTGCTCAGCGGCGCCGGCGACATCCGGCGAGCTTGCGGTATTGGCCGAGAGCAGGCGAGGCAAGTGCAGCGGCGCAGTGTCGGGTTCGGCTTGGCCAGGCGCGGGCGCCACATCGACGGGCTCTGCCGGCACGTCGCCATCCTGCGCATGCTCGACCGTCTCGGACGCGGGCGCAGCGAAGGCTGCGCCAGGCTGCCAAGCGGCCGGCTCGTTCTGCGCAAAGCCGGTTGAAGCGTGCAACGGGGCCGCGAATGTCCTGGCGAACGAAACCGGCGCTTCCTGCGGCGCGTCGAACCGGGCTGGCTGCGCCGCGCTTTCGAAATCCTGCGGGTCTGCGGGAGCCGACTCGACCGGCTGCGGGGCCTCGAAAGGCCGGGCGAAGCTGGCCGGCGCGAAAGTCGCGGGCTCGGGCTCGATCGGATCGCTTTCGGCCAAGGCCGGTTCGAACGCCTGAGGCTGCACCGGCTCGGCCACCGGGGGGGCAAACGCCTGCGACTGTACTGGCTCGGCCCGGGGCGCATCGAAGGCGCGCGCCGGTTCGGCAGGTGCGTCGAAGGTGCGGGCAACCTGAGGGGCCGGCACGAAATCGGCATCGGCGACCGCGGCACTTTCCGCGGCCGGCTCCCAGGCCTTGGGAGTCTCCGGTTCCAGAGCGGTGAAGGCATCCAGTTCCATCGGCGGGCTGGTCTCAGGCAGGGCCTGAGCTTCCGGTTCGGCCTGATTGATTCCCGCGAACTCGAATTCGGTAACGTCGAGGATCTGCGGCTGACCACCCGGCAGTGGCGCGGCCTCATGCGGGGTGAAGTCCCGGTGCTCGTGACCGGCCGCCACCAGAGCGCCGCGACGGCCCGACGCAACGGTCTGTTCCTCAGACTCCGTCTCCGCATCCGGGAGAGGGTCCGGCGCGGCATAGCGCGATACCGGCCGCGAGACTTCCAGCGGGGCGGCGCCGCGACGGCGTTCGCGCGCAACCGGCTTGGGCCGGGCAAGCCGCCGGGCAAGGAAAAGTCCGATCAGTCCGCCGACGATCGCCATCACCGCGGCCACCAGCACTCTTGCGGTAACGCCAAGCGGCGGCGCCGCCTGCGGCACGATCAGGTCGAGATGGCTCGAAATAACCAGCGATTCCAGCAGCGAAGCGCGAACCGCCATGCTGCCCAGGCCGAACAGGGCGGCAAACCAAAGTGCCACGATGGCCGGGAACAGCGGATGCCTGACGATCGGCTGGCTGTTGCGCCCTGGATTGGCGGTCTGGTTGCCCAAGTTCGTTACCCCATTTGTCTCTGGCCTCCGGTACCTGCGGCGTTAGGCCGCCGCATGGTTCCGGCGCATTGCATTGGGGGCTAACAGCTTTTGGTAAACGTCTTGATAACGCTGTACGTTGATTGACCAATCATACCGGGTTTTTACGTATTCGCGCCCGGCCGCATGTAAATCCTTCCAGCAGGACGGGTCGGAAATTAGCCGCGACAGGGCATCGGCGCAGGCGGCCGGCCGGTCCGGCGCGAACAGGACACCGGTCTTGCCGTCGCTCACCAGCTCGCGGTGTCCACCGACATCGGACGCGGCGACCAGCTTGCCTTGCGCCATGGCTTCCAGCGGCTTGAGCGGCGTCACCAGGTCGGTCAGCCGGCTGCGCTTGCGGGGATAGGCCATTATGTCCATCAGCGCATAATAGCGTTCGACTTCGCTGTGCGGCACGCGCCCGGTGAAGCGTATCGCCTCGCCGGCGCCAGATGCCTGCGCCTGCGCCTGCGCCTGCGCCTTCAGCGCCTCTTCACACGGCCCCCCCCCGACCAGCAGCAGCCGCGCCCCGGCATGGCGGGAAAGCAGCATGGGCATGGCGGCGATCAGGTCGTCCAGCCCTTCGTAGTCATAGAAACTTCCGATGAAGCCGATCACCGGCCCTTCCCCCAGGCCCAGCGAACGGGCAAATTCGGGATCGCGGGGCAAGGGGGCGCCGAACATGGCAAGATCGACCCCGTTGGGCACAATGCCGATCCGTTCCGGCGTGACGCCGCGCGAAATCAGATCGTCGCGCAGCCCGGCGCATATGGTGATGACATGGTCCGCCCCGGCGACGACATGGTTCTCGAGCGCGCGGGTGAGCCGGTACTTGATAGAATGCTCCGCGCCGTCGCCATTGCTGACTGCGGCGTCTTCCCAGAAGGCGCGGATTTCGTAGACCAGCGGCAGCCCGAGGCGTTTGGCGGCGCGCAGCGCCGCCTCGCCGCACAGCGCCGGGGAATGGGCATGGAGCACGTCGGGGCGCCACTGCTGGCAAAGATCGCCGATCGCCGAGGCCAGCCGCCCGATCTCGCGCCATTCGCGCAGGCCCACCGGGCCATTGGCCTCGCCGCGGGTGCGGTGGAAGGTCAGGCCGTCGATCTCCTCGCGGTCCGGGCCATCACTCGTATGCCGCAGTCCGGTGATCCCCCGCACTTCGATGCCGGCGGCCTGCTGCGCCTTGAGGATCGCACGGGTGCGAAAGGTATAACCGCTGTGCAGCGGCAGCGAATGATCGAGGATGTGAAGGACGCGGGTCATCTCTGTGCCGATCAATTGCCCGCCGGCTTTTCCAGCTCGCAGAACACCCAGCCCTGCAGGGGCTTGGTCAGTTCGAAGCGCTCGATCGCCTTCTGGTACATCGAGCCCAGCCAGAAGGCGACCCGATTGAACACCAGGTAATTGGGATACTGGCCGATATATTCGAGCCGCCGCACAGCAAGCCCGACGTCCCTCGCCTGCCGCTCGATCCGTCCCTTGCTGTTGCTGCCGAACACGGTGGGGAACACGTCCTCGCTGGCGCGGCCCTCGGTGGCATTGACGATGCGGCCGTGGAACCGGTTGGGAATCAGCCGCGCGGCGATCGAGCCGTAATCGTAGATACTGGGCGTGACGAAGACATAGGCCCCGCCCGGCTTCAACACCCGGGCGATCTCGGCATAGGCAGCCTCGGGCCGCTCGAGATGTTCCATCACCGCGCGCGAATAGCAGAGGTCGATCGAGCCATCGGCGATGTCCGTCATGGCGCAGACGTCGTTCTTGAACAGCCGTACGCCCGGAACCTCGACAGTAAAGTCGATCACATCGATGCCATAGAGTTCGCGCGCTTCCCCTGCCAGCTTGACCAGATTCGGCGCGGTGCGGCCGCAGCCGATGTCGAGCACTGCCGATGTGGGCCGAAGCCGCGCCGCGATGGCCCGCTCCAACACCCGGTAGGGGTGCGTTTCGGACGGAAACATCGTCCGCATCTGCTCTTCGACCGGCAAGAAAGGGCTTGGCATGCTGTGTCCCGGAAACTGTTTTCGTCCCGCGCCATAGCCCGACATGCTTAACCGAGCGTCAACCGCGATGGGCTAGGGCTCGCAATCATGGTCGACAATTTCGCCCTGGGCCTGACCCACTTGCTGCTTGCACTCGCCTTCTGGCGGCTGGCGCTGCGCGGCGATCTGGATCGCGATCCCGCAAGGCAGGCTGACGACAGCCGGGATTGCCCCGATGCTTGACCTTGCCCTTGCCGGATTCACCGCCATCCTGATGGCGCTGGGCGCGCGCCGACCGTTCCTCTGGGTGCTCGCCTATCTCTATATCGATATCGTCTCGCCGCAGACCTTTTCCTATTTCCTGCTGGCCTCGATCCCGATTTCGCTGATCACTTTCATCGCCGCCTTCGGCGGCTGGCTGGTCTCCGACGAGAAGACCGACAGCCGCTTCACCATGCGGCAGGGGCTGATCCTGCTGCTGCTGGTCTATTGCGGTATCACCACGCTCCACGCCGAATTCCACGAGGCCGCGCTCGACAAGTGGGCCTGGGTCTGGAAGGCGCTGCTCTTCGCCATGTTCCTGCCACTGACCTTGCGAACGCGATTGCGCTTCGAGGCCGTGGCGCTGGTCATGGTGCTGTCCGCCGGTTCGATCATCATCGCCGGCAGCATCAAGACACTGGCGACCGGCGGAGGCTATGGCTCGCTCAGCCTGTTCGTCAACAACAACACCGGGCTTTATGAAAGCTCGATCATCTCGTGCGTCTCGATCGCAATCATCCCGCTGATCCTGTGGCTGATGAAGCATGGCACGATCTATCCGCCGGAATGGCGAGTGCGGCTGTTCGGCGTGGCGCTGATCTTCGCCTGCCTGTTGATCCCGATCGGCACCCAGGCGCGCACCGGCTTGCTGTGCATCGCATTTCTCGCGGCGCTTTCCCTGCGCACGGTCAAGCGCCGGTTCCTGTATCTGGCCCTGGCCGGGGCGGCAGTGCTGGTCGCGGTGCCGTTCCTGCCCGAAAGCTACACCAAGCGGATGAGCACGATCGAGAACCACGAATCCGACCAGTCGGCCTCGACCCGCGTGGCCGTGTGGAAATGGACGATCGACTACGCCAAGGACAACCCCTGGGGCGGCGGCTTTGCCTCCTATCTGGGCAACCGGGTGAACGTGGAACTGGTCAAGTCCGAGAGCGACGGCGCACACACCGAAGTCGCGAAGGACGATGTCGTCGACGAAGCCCGCGCCTTTCATTCCAGCTATTTCGAAATGCTGGGCGAACAGGGCTATCCCGGCCTGGCGCTGTGGCTTCTGCTGATGGTCTCGGGGCTGTGGCAGATGGAGCGCATCTATCGCCGCTGGCGCCAGCGCTCGGGCCCCGGCGAGCAATGGCAGGCCCCCCTCGCCCTGGCGCTGCAACAGGCGCAGCTGATCTACATGCTGGGCTCTGTCTTCGTCGGCATTGCCTTCCAGCCGTTCTGCTACATGCTGATCGGCATGCAGTGCGGTCTGTGGAGCTACCTGAAGCGGATCGAGGCGCAGCGCGACGAGGCCAAGGGAAGGCCCGTCCCGCTCAAGCTGAAGCCGCTGAGGGTGATGGCTGAGGTAAAAGCTCCCTAACGCCGCGCCGCCCAGCGCTCCGAGCCCCAGCGCGCCACCAGTGCGTCGGCCACCTTGCGCTCTTCGCCGGTCAGGCTCGAATAGCTGGCGCAGCGCTCGGGCCGTTCGAAGCAGACTCGCCCGGTCTGCAATCGCAGCGAGACGACGCCATAGCGCGTCTGGGCGAGACCGATCGTGGAGGGCGTTTCCAGTTCGCCAATGTACATGAAGGGTGCTGGCGCGGCGACGCTGGCAGGCTTGGCTTGCAGCAGGCTCAACGCAATCCCGCGATAGTCGCTGATCGAGATCGGCGCGGCAAGGCCGGGCAGC
>JAYRPK010000244.1:0-5699 GCA_041911195.1 Novosphingobium sp.
CCATGGCGGGCGGCGAAGTGCTGCTGGCGGCGGGCGCGATCGGCTCGCCCGCGTTGCTTGAGCGTTCGGGGATCGGCGATGCCGGTCGGCTCAGGCAGCTTGGTATCGACCCGCTGATCGACCGGCCTGAAGTGGGCGGCAACCTGCAGGATCACCTGCAACTGCGCTGCGCCTACCGGGTCGAAGGCGTCTCGACGCTGAACCAGCGCGCATCGAACCTGCTGGGCAAGGCGCTGATCGGGCTGGAATATGTGCTGCGTCGCACGGGTCCGATGGCCATGGCGCCCAGCCAGCTCGGCATGTTCGTCAAGAGCGACAGCCGGCTTGCGACCCCTGACCTCGAATATCACGTCCAGCCACTCAGCCTCGCGGCATTCGGCGGCGATCTCGATCCCTTTCCCGCCTTCACCGCCAGCGTCTGCAACCTCAGGCCCGAAAGCCGGGGGCGGACCAGGATTGTCAGCGCCGATCCGGCTGCAGCACCGGAGATCAGCCCCAATTACCTTCAAGCCGAAGCCGACCGGCGCACTGCCGCCCGGGCGATCCGCATCACCCGCGAGATCGTCTCCCAACCCGCCCTCGCCGGTTTTCGTCCGCAGGAAGCGCGGCCGGGCGCGGACTTGCAGAGCGAAGAGGAGCTGCAGCGCGCGGCCGGCGAGATCGGCACGACTATCTTCCACCCGGTCGGCACGGCGGCGATGGGCAGCGTGGTCGATCCGCGCCTGCGGGTGACGGGAGCGCAGGGCTTGCGCGTGATCGACGCCTCGGTCATGCCGCGCATCACGTCGGGCAACACCAATGCGCCGGTAATGATGATCGCCGAGAAGGGGGCCGAAATGGTCCTGGAGGACAGATGACCGAGCCACGCACATATCCGCCATCACTGCTGCTCTTCGCCCTGTTCTATGGCGGCATGGTGACGCTGGCGGGCGTGCTGGGGGCCAAGCAGGTGGCTTTGGGCCCATTGGCGGTGGAAGCGGGCATCTTTCCCTTCCTGACCCTGATCGGCATCGGCAGCGCCATTGCCGAGCTGCATGGCAAGACTACTGCCGACCGGCTGGTGCGGTTCGGCTTCGTGCCGCTGATCGCCGCGATCCTGCTTTCGCTGTTTGTCCTGTCGCTGCCCACTGATCCGGGCATGTACGAGCCAGCCAAGGAGGCGTTCCCGATCATCCTGGGGCAAAGCTGGCGGATGATGCTGGCGGGCGTCATCTCCTACGGCGTATCGTCCACGCTCAACATCTGGATCTTCGACCGGCTGCGCGGCGCCAGCGGCAATGCCCCCTTGCGCGGTTTTGTCGCTTCGGCCCTGTCGCAAGTGGTCGATACGCTGATCTTCATCTCGGTTTCCTTTTACGGCGTCCGGCCGATCTGGGACCTGATGGCGGGGCAGATGCTGAGCAAGGTGGTGCTGTCGGCGGTGCTGGTGCCGGCGATCGTCTGGATCGTCGTGCGCATCGGCAGGCGTCTGGACGGCAAGGCACAGCAGGCCTAAAGGCGCGGGCCATGTCACAACCACACGACCCCGCCCTGCTGGCCAAAGCCGAAACGCTCGTCGAGGCGCTGCCCTATCTGCAGCGCTATGCCGGGCGTACCTTTGTCGTAAAATACGGCGGCCATGCCATGGGCGATCCCGAACTGGCGCGCGATTTCGCCGAGGACGTCGTGCTGCTGAAGGCCGTCGGCATCAATCCGGTGGTGGTGCATGGCGGCGGTCCGCAGATCGGCAACATGCTCAAGAAGCTGGGCGTCGAATCGCGCTTCATCGATGGCCTGCGCGTGACCGACAAGGCGACGGCCGAAGTCGCCGAAATGGTGCTCTCGGGCGCGATCAACAAGGAACTGGTCGGCTGGATCGCCGGCGCCGGCGGCAAGGCCATCGGCATTTCCGGCAAGGACGGCGGGCTGGTTACGGCCAGCAAGGTCACGCGCACCGCCAAGGATCCCGACAGCCAGATCGAACAGGTGATCGACCTCGGCTTCGTCGGTGAGCCGGACAAGGTGGACACCACGGTGATCGAAACCGTGGTCGCCTCGGGCATGATCCCGGTGATCGCGCCGATCGCGCCGGGCGCGGATGGCGAGACCTACAACATCAATGCCGACACCATGGCCGGCGCCATCGCCGCAGCTCTCGGCGCGGCGCGGTTGTTCCTGCTGACCGATGTCTCGGGCGTGCTCGACAAGACAGGCCAGCTGCTGACCGACCTCACGCCCGCCGACATTGCCCGCCTGCAGTCGGACGGCACGATTTCCGGCGGCATGATCCCCAAGCTCGAAACTTGCATCCACGCGGTCGAGGCAGGCTGCGAGGCGGCAGTCGTGCTCGATGGCCGTGTGTCGCACGCAATGCTGCTGGAAGTGTTCACCTCGCGCGGCGCGGGCACGCTGATCCGGGCGGGCTAGGCCTTCCCTTCAAGCTCCTCCACCGCGCGCCATGCCTGGTCGATGGCGGTGTGGGTATAGGCATCCCAGCCCGCGTCGGAATTGGCGATGGCAATATTGCCCACTCGCTTGCGCGACAGTTCCGCCGGAAACGGCTTGCTGTCGGTGTCGTCGAACAGCGCGGTCGGATAATAGGCATAGCCGTGCGACCAGCGGTTGACGGTGATCCCCAGAATATCCTTGTCCGCATCGAACCCGCCCGCGCCCAGGATGCGGCTGAGTTCGTCGCGGATGGCACGCTCGAAATCGGCGAAGGTCATGTCGAACAGCTTCATCCGTGCGGCGCGGTACTTGTCGGCAAGGCCGGGGCCGGCCTCGGGCACCGTCGGAACATGGACCAGGTGGGCGACGATCGGTTGCGACGGATCGGCAGAGAACTGATAGCCACCCATGCTCACCGGGTAATCGAGCTTCACCAGCGAGAAGAAGCCTGACGGATTTGTGACCGAATGGACCTTCAGCTTGTCCCAGGCCTCCCAGTTCCTCAGCAGCACGTTGGTATAGGTCAGCGGACCTTTGACATTGCGGCGCAAGGCGGCCGACTGGTCCTGCCCCAGCCCCTGCAGCACATAGGGCACCATCATGTTGTAGCAGGCCATGATGCATTTGCCCGCCTGCACCCGCATGGTCCGCCCGTCCTTGACGTAACCGATGTCGATGGTGCCGTCGCCATACTGCTCCACCCGAACCACCGTCGCGCCCTGCCGGATGCGGACCTTGTTTTCCGGCCGGTCGAGCTTGGCGTAATCGAACGGGGCCAGCACCACGTCGTCCATCGTCTCGCCCGGAGCTATGCCCGGGATCAGTTTTCGCACCAGCAGCCGCGCGAGCGAGGCATTGCCGTCGGGAAAGTGGTGGATATAGGGCTCGCTCACTTCAGCCTCGGCCGCCGCGCCGCGCTCCAGCCGCAGTCCCTGGAAGCCGGGGTATCCGGTCTCGAAGGCGTCCTTACCGGAGACCCCGTCGATGCCGACCGCGAAGAAATCGCAGGTGCTGTTCTGGAAGCAGGCGATCACCTCGGGCGGCATTTTCCAGTGATCCCGAAGGAAGTCGCGATAGCTCATGTGGGCGATGGCCTTTTCGACTTCACCATGCGGCTTGCCGGGCCAGAAATTGCGCTTTTCGGTGAACAGGGCGACCAGTTGCGCCTTGGCTTCCGGCTTCAGCGGATAGTCGGCGAGGAACTGCGCCAGCGGCCGGGCATTGAGCCGCTTGTCGTCAAGGTCCTCGGCAACGCCCAGGAACGGGCTGCCGGTCACCAGCTTGTCCTCGCTGAAAGTCTCTTTCTTGAAGAACACCGCGCGGCTCATCCCGCGCCCGGCATAGTGATCGCGGTTGAACGCCGTCTCGAAGCGGGCGATGTCCACGCCCAGGTCCTTCAGCAGCCCCATGGCCTGTTCGCCATAGAGGCTCTTGGGCGATTGCAGCGATTCCGTGCCGCCATAGCCGATCAGCAGCTTGCCATTGGCATCGAACTCGTTGCGCTTGGCATGGCCGCCGAAATCGTCGTGGCAGTCGATCAACAGCACCGAAGCTTCGGGATGGCGCTTGCGGTGGAACCACGCGGCGGCAAGCCCGCTGATGCCGGAGCCGACGATAACCAGGTCGTATCGCCCCTCGACCGGCTCGTTGGCCATGCGGAACTCCGTCCCGTCGCGGATCTGGTGCGCCACTTCGAAGGCGCCCGCATGGCTGCCGCGCATGCCGGCGCGCTTCGGCGGAAAGGGCTCGGGCGCTCCCGATGCATTGGCCGCCCCCGAATCCGCGCTTTCGCCGGGCTTGGGGGAACAGGCGGACAGGAACACAGAGGCCGGCGTGATCCCCACGCCGATTGCCAGTGCCACTCCATCGAGAAAATCGCGGCGTGCGATGGCCATTGACTGTCTCCCCTCGTTTGCCCCGATAGATAGGCAGACGCCGGCGCACCTGTCGATACCCGGCAAGCGCCGCCATGCTCCGGTTGTCGATATTGCCGCGCTTGCGCCGTGACTTGGGCCTTGCGCTCGGCTAACAGCGCGCCAACAATGGCAACAAAGGGCCGCCCGCGGTGATATTCCTCACGCTCTATCAGATCGTCAGCTACCTGATTTCGATCATCGTCATGGTGGTGATCGTGCAGTTCGTGTTGAGCCTCCTGATCTCGTTCAACGTGGTCAACATGCACAACCAGTTCGTCGAATCGCTGTGGCGGGCGGTCAACGCCATCCTCGAGCCGATCCTCGCGCCGGTGCGCAGGTTCATGCCCGATACAGGCGGGATAGACTTTTCGCCGATGGTCGTGATCATCGGGCTTACCATCGTGCAGATCGTCCTGCGAAACCTGGCATACGCGGCAGCTATATGAGCCCGGAAATGACAAATGCGGCAATCATCGACGGCAAGGCATTTGCCGAGGGCCTGAGGGCCCGCGTGGCGCAGCATGCGCCGGCATTCGAGGCGAAGGCTGGGCGCAAGGCGGGCCTTGCCGTGGTGCTGGTCGGCGAGGACCCGGCAAGCCAGGTCTACGTCCGCAACAAGGGCAAGCAGACTGTCGCCTGCGGCATGGAAAGCTTCGAATACAAGCTGCCGGTCGAAACGCCGGAGGCGGAGCTGCTGGCGCTGGTCGAGCAGCTCAACAACGATCCGGCGGTGGACGGCATTCTCGTCCAATTGCCGCTGCCCGATCACATGGACGAGCAGAAGGTGATCGCCACGATCGATCCCGACAAGGACGTCGACGGCTTCCACACCACCTCGGTCGGCCGCCTGTGGACGGGCATGCCGGGCTTCGTCCCCTGCACGCCGCTGGGCTGCGTCATGCTGCTCAAGGATCGGCTGGGCTCGCTCTCCGGGCTCGACGCCGTGGTAATCGGCCGCTCCAATATCGTCGGCAAGCCGATGGCGGCCTTGCTGATTGCGGAGAGCTGCACCGTCACCGTGGCGCATAGCCGGACGAAGGACCTGCCCGATGTCGTGCGCCGCGCCGATATCGTGGTGGCCGCCGTCGGGCGGGCCGAAATGGTCAAGGCCGACTGGATCAAGCCCGGCGCGACCGTGATCGACGTCGGTATCAATCGCATCCCCGCTGCCGAAGAAGGCAAGACGCGGCTGGTCGGCGATGTCGACTTCGCCGGGGTCAGCCAGGTCGCCAGCGCGATCACGCCGGTACCGGGGGGAGTCGGGCCGATGACCATCGCCGTGCTGCTCAGGAACACCCTTGTCGCCGCGCACCGCAACATGGGGATTGCCTTCGACGATAGCGTGCTGTGAAGCGC
>JAYRPK010000245.1:0-7089 GCA_041911195.1 Novosphingobium sp.
AACAGGTCCGGATAGACCTGGCGCAGCCCGGAGAA
The DNA here is from genome assembly GCA_041911195.1 of Novosphingobium sp. Lineage (GTDB taxonomy): Bacteria > Pseudomonadota > Alphaproteobacteria > Sphingomonadales > Sphingomonadaceae > Novosphingobium. The sequence goes on from JAYRPK010000245.1 coordinate 36, forward strand.
GTTTTGCGCATACAGGCTGAAGGACTGGAAGTCCTCGCCTGCATTCGTATGGCCGTTGCGCACCAGTGCCACGGCCTCGCCTTCCGCGACGGCGAAGGCGCGATCGATCGAGGGCGAACCGCCCGGATCCGTGCCGACAAACAGCGCCCTGCCGCCCGCCGGGACCGGCAGCAGCCAGTCCGCGACAAGTACGCTGCCTCCCAGCACAAAGCCGATGGCATGCCGTCCCTGGCGCACCACGGCATAGGTGGGCGGACGCATCTCCAATGCAGGCTCGGAAGGCTGGCTTTGGTAACCCGCGCCCATTTCGGGTGCGACGGCATTGGGGACCGGCCTGACCGGAGCGATCGTCCGGTAATGGCCACTATCGTCAAGGTCGGTGAAAACGCGCCTGAGCAGGTCCATGGCGGTAAATCGCGCGCCCGCGACCAGCGGCGCATTGACCGAACCTGCGGCACTCGATCGTTCGAATGACAGAACCTTGCCTTCAACCGGCGGTGATACGGGTGCTGCAGGAGCGGCGCCGATCAGCGCCAGCGCCATCGCAATCCCCCAAGTACGATTATGACTCGACATGGGCGCAGCATGCCGCCCAATTGGGCGAAAGCAAGCGGCAATCGGGAGGGCAATCGATGCTGGAAGTGTGGCGGGCAGGCGGATCGAACACGTCCGCGACGCCCGAGGAAGCCCGCAGGGTCGAGGCCGAGGGCTGGGACGGGCAGATGTTCATGTGCTCGCAAAACCTCAGCGCCGATCCCTATGTGCAGATGGGCGTCTGGGCGACGGCCACCGAGCGGCTGAAGCTTTCGACCGGCGTGACCAATCCCTTCACCCGCAACCTGGCGGTGACGGCGGGGGCTGCGGCGACGGTGCAGGCCGTGTCCAATGGCCGCGCGGTGCTGGGGATCGGCCGGGGCGATTCGGCGCTGGCCTATCTCGGCCACGCGCCGGTCAGTGCGAAGAGCTTCGAGACTTCGCTCAGGCACTTGCAGACGTTGCTCAGCGGCGGTGAGATTCCTTTCACGGAATTCGGCTCATCGGGCGATGCTCCCGATATTCACGCGCTATCGCTGGGCGGCAGGCCCGAGGGCGTGAAGCTGCGCTGGCTCAACCCCAATGTGCCCAAGGTGCCGCTCGATGTCGCGGCGACCGGGCCCAAGGTCATCGCCATGGCCGCGCGGATCGCCGAGCGTGTGACGTTCAGCGTCGGCGCCGAGCCGGAACGGTTGGCATGGGCGCTGGAGACGGCGCGGGCGGCCGAGGGTGACCGCAAGCTCTCCTATGGCGCGCAACTGGTGGTCGTCTGCCATCCCGACATGGACACGGCGATGGAGGTGGCCATGCACATGGCCCCGCCGCTGGCGCGCTTCCAGGTGATCGAAGGCAAGCAGGTCGGACCCGCCGACAAGGCGATGAGCGAGAACCTGGAAGCGATCAAGGACGGCTACGACATGAACAAGCACGGCGTCCACGATGCCAAGGACCGCATAGTCGGCGGCGGGCTGACGGCGGACTTCGTGCGCAATTTCGCCATAGTCGGCGGGCCCGATGCGGTGACCGAGAAGCTGCTGGGGCTGAAGAAGATGGGGCTCGAACGCTTCGTCGTCGTCGGCCCCGGCTTCTATCCCGCCAGTTGGGGCGAGGCAGGGAACCTGTTTCAGAAGGAAGTGATCCCGGCGCTCAAGGCTGCCGGCTAGGAGAGGAAGACCAATGGGCAGACTGGAAGGAAGAACAGCGATCGTCACCGGCGCCAGCCAGGGGATCGGCAATGCCATCGCCAAGGCCTTCGTCCGCGAGGGCGCAGCAGTGGTGATCAATGCGCGGCGCGAGGAAGCGATCCGCAAGGTGGCCGAGGAGCTCTCGGCTGGCGGCGGCAAGGTGATCGCGGTGGCGGGCGACGTTTCCAAGCGCGATACTGCGGACCGCACCATCGCTGCGGCGGCGGAGAACTTCGGGCGGATCGACGTGCTGGTGAACAATGCTCAGGTCACCAGGAATGCCCTGATCGAGGATATCACCGACGAGAACTTCGACCTGACCTTCGGCTCGGGCTTCAAGGGCACGCTTTATCACATGCAGGCGGCGCTGCCGCTGCTCAAGAAGCAGGGCGGCGCGATTATCAACTTCGGCACCCGCCAGGGCATCTACGGCCAGCCGCACGACGGCTGCTATGGCGCGAACAAGGAAGCCATCCGTGCGCTGACCCGCACCGCCGCGCGTGAATGGGGGCAGTTCGGCATCCGGGTGAACGTGATCAATCCGGCTGGCCTCAGCCCGGCGGCGGCGGAATTCCTCGAGGCCGACCCGGTGCGCGCGCAGAAGTATTACGATGAGATGCCGTTGGGCCGCTTCGGCCGGCTGGACGAGGATATCGCACCCATCGCGGTGTTCCTCGCCTGCGATGAAGGGCATTACGTGACCGGCCAGACCATCAATGCCGATGGCGGGCAGATCATGCTGTAACGAGCCGGGCGGGCCTCAGCTCTCCAGCCTGTAGCCCGCCTCTCCCCATGCCTTGACGCCGCCATCCAGAGCGGTCGCCCGGTTGAAGCCGAGATCGCGCAGCGAGGCGGCGGCGAGGGTGGATATCTTGCCGAAATCGCAGCAGGTGATCACCCGGACGGTCGGATCGGGCAGCACCGAGTTCACCCGCAGTTCCAGTTGTCCGCGCGGCAGGTGGATCGCGCCGGGAATGTGCCCGGCCTCAAAGGCTTCTCGCTCTCGCACGTCGAGAATCACCAGTTCGCCGCTGTTGCGCCCGATCCGGGATTCAAGCTCGGCGAGCGACATGAAGGGCACCTTCGCCGCCGCCTCGGACAGCAGTTGCTGCACGGTCTTACCGCCGGTCATGTTGGTGCGCAGCGCTTCGGTCAGGTGCGTGGGGGCGGCAAGATCGAGGTGCTGCATCATCTCGACGAATTCCGCGCGGTCCGTCTTCTGCAGGCGCGGGTTATCGGCAATCTCGGTCGCGATGGTGCTGTGACTGCGGCCCTTGTAGTCGTGGGCCGGGTAGACCAGCGTTTCGCCCGGCAGCTTGAGCAGCCTGCCGAACAGGCTGTCGTAGAGCGCATCGGGATCGCCGCTGGGCAGGTCGGTGCGGCCGGTGCCGCCGATCAGCAGGGTGTCGCCGGTGAACACCCGGTCCTGCATGACCAGGCAAAGCGAATCGCGGGTGTGGCCGGGGGTGTGCATGGACTGGAGGCGAAGCTCGCCGATCGCCAGCATGTCGCCGTCATCCAGCCGCAGGCCCGCGTGAGGTGTCGGGCTGAGGCGGTGCATGACAACCGGGGCATTCAGCATCTGCCCGAGCGTGAGGCTGGCCGAGAAATGGTCGGCATGGGTGTGCGTATCGACGACATAGCGCACGTGGACGCCCAGCTGGCTGGAGAGGCCCATGTAGCGGTCGATCTGCGACTGTTCGGGATCGATCAGCACCGCCGCCCGCGTCGCCTCGCAGCCGACCAGGTACGACTGGCAACCGCCGACTGTGACCTGTTCGAAGATCATGCGGACCTCCCTGGGCTAACGCCGCCTGACCAGCCGCAAGTCGCCGCCGGGCCGATGCAGGACAAAGCCCTTGCCGCGCGCTTCCAGGCAGTGGTCCTGAAAGTCCACCGTGCCCAGGTCCTTGGGCGTCAGCACCGCGCGGATGGTCTTTTGCCCGTCAAGAGCGAAGCGGGGCGACTGGAGCTGGAACATGCGGACGCCCAGCTCGATCCAGCGTGGCTGGCGGGTGTCGCCTTCCGGCATCGACCAGCCATAGTCCTGCGTATATCCGCGCAGTGGCTCGCCGCTGTCGAAACCTATGACGAAATCCACCAGAGCGATGCCGTGGCCATTGGGCCAGGTTACCAGCAGCGTGGGTTCCTGCGCGGCGGGAGCGGGGACCAGGGCGAACTGGGCGGGGACCGGCCTGGGTTCGGTGCGCAGGCAGATCTGCGCACCCTGGCGATGCCAGCTTCCCTCCGCATGTTCATCGAGCGCGCCGGCTGAAAGGCCATAGCGAAAGCGGTGATCCGCACCGATCGCCAGCGAGCCGGCAACGTCGGGCCCTTCCGAAACGCGATAGTTGCCGGGTTGGGGCGCGCCAGCGACCGCAGGGGCTGAAAACAGCACCGTTCCAAGCATGGCGGCAAGGGCCAGTGTTCTCATGCTGCGAACCTGCGCCAAAGTTTCGCACGGCGCCAGCATAAATCGCTGCGCGTCAGGCGTTCAGCCCGCCGTTGACGCTGATCACCTGCCCGGTGATCTTGCTCGCCTCCGGCCCGCAGAGGAACAGGGTGACGGGCGCCAGGTCCCTGGGGCTAGGCAGGCCGAGGCCCGCGCGCGCCATGGCCCGTTCGGCGCGGTTGGCGACCTGCGACATTTTCTCGAAAATCGGCGTATCCACCACATAGCTGGGCGAGATGCAGTGGACGCGCACGCCGTCCCTAGCCAGTTCCATGGCGAGGTTGCGCACGAACATCATGATCCCGCCGAAGGCGGCGCCGACCATCGATTGGCGCGCGGCGGCAAAGCGGCCGGCGTCGGAGGCATAGGAGATGAAGGTCCCGCCTTGCTTGACCAGGTGCGGCAGGGCCACCCTGGCGAGCTGCTGGCAGATCACCAGCAGGCCGTGGGCGTGGTGGACATAGTCGGCGGGATCGGTCTGGGCGAAGACCCCGGCGGTACGCCCGCCACCGCCGACATTGCCGGTAGAGCAATGGATCACCGCATCCAGCCTGCCGCCCTCGCCGGCGACCTTTTCGACCACCGCCTCGATCACTTCCAGACTGGCGAAATTGCCCGGCACCGGGATCAGCTTCGCATCAGGCGCGCGCTGCCTGATGCGCTCGATCGCATCGGCCACCGTCTCCTCGCGCGAGCCGTGGACGCCGACAATCGCGCCGCCTTCGGCCGCCTGTGCGGCAATCTCGAAGCCGATAGCTCCGGTCGCGCCCGTGACCAAGACCACCTGGCCTGCCGGAATGTGTCCCATTGTTCGGTGTCCTTATTGCTTGCCGAGCGCGATGGCGCCCAATTCGTCAAGGCCTGCCATGCGCGCCTCGTCGTATCCCAGCAAGTCCGCAAGCACTTCGCGAACAACGTCCAGATACAAGCCAGATACAAAGGGGGATGGGCCCGGTCCTTGCGAACAGACGGCAATGTCCTTCGATTGAAGGCATTTCCATTGTGCAGCACGGCGCGATAGTGCCAATGGCAGGCGGATGATCCTTCGTCCGACCCAAAGGAGCCTACCCGCATGGCACTTACCAGCGACGTCCGCGACAGCCTTACCCTGCCGGTGTTCTGCGCACCGATGTTCCTGTGCAGCAGCGTCGAGCTGGCGATCGAGTGCCGCAAGGCCGGCGTGATCGGCTCGCTGACGGCCAACCACTGCCGCGATCTCGCCGAGCTGGAGCAGCACCTCTCGCTAGTGAGCGAGGCTGTCGCGCGCCATGCCGATGCCCACCCGGGTCGCAGGATCGGGCCGCTCGCAGTCAATGTCGCGCCGACCAAGGACGCGGCGGATTTTCAGGCCCATCTCGACCTGTGCAAGCGCCACGGCACGCGGATTATCGTCACTTCGGTCGGCAATCCCACCCAGAACGCACCCATGGTGCGCGATTCCGGGATGCTTCACTTCCATGACGTCACCAACATTCGCTTTGCCGAAAAGGCCGCGGCGGCAGGGGTCGATGGCATGGTGGCGATTGGCGCGGGCGGCGGCGGGCATGCCGGGACGATCTCTCACCTGGCTTTTATTCCCAAGATCCGCGAGATGTTCGACGGAACTGTGGTCATGGCGGGGGCAGTGTCCACCGGGGCAGTCGTTCGCGCCGCGGAAGTGCTGGGCGCGGACCTTGCCTATGTTGGCACGCGTTTCATCGCCACCCGGGAATCGGGCGCGCCAGACGCCTACAAGGCCATGCTGGTCGAAGGCGGGGTGGAAGACGTGATCTACACCCGCGGGGTCAATGGCATGCCGGCAAGCTGGCTCAAGGCCTCGCTGCGCTCCATCGGTCTCGATCCCGACAATCTGTTCATTCCCGAAGGCCGCGGCACGGAGCACCTGCCGGAGGGCAAGACCCCCTGGCGCGACATCTGGAGCGGAGGGCAGGGCGTCGGCCTGATCGACGATATCCCGACGGTTGCCGAACTGGTTCGGCGACTGCAGCAGGAATATGTCGCCGCCTGCGCCGCGCCCGACATGGCCGAGGCGGCCAGGGCAGCGCTAGCGATACCGGTATGAGGCAAGGGCATTGGCGCCAGGGCCTTTGCGCAGCCCTGGCAGTCAACGACAGGACGCCAAGGACGTAACTGGCGAATGGCCGATGGGCTCGACGGAATGCTTGAGGAGTAGAGGCGATGGGTGAGAAGGTGCTTCAAGGCAAGGCGGCGCTCGTTACCGGGGCCAGCCAGGGCATCGGGCTGGCCTGCGCCAGGGCGCTGCTGGCAGATGGCGCAGCGGTGGCGATCATGGGCCGCAGGCAAGAGGCGCTCATTGTGGCCCGCGATCAGTTGCAGGCGCAGTGTCCGGGCGGCCGCGTCGAAGTGTCTGTCGGCGATGCCTGCAATGAAAGCGACGTGAAGGCGGCGCTGGAGGTTGCGCGGGCAATGGCAGGGACACTCGATATCGTCGCCGCCACGGTCGGTGGGCCGGTGTTCAAGCCGATCCTGATGCGCGAGCTGGACGAGGTCCGCGCCGAGCTGGACCAGAACTTCGTCTCGGCCTTCCTCGCCATCCGGCACGGCGCCCCGCTGATGCAGCCCGGCGGATCGATCGTTTGCGTTTCCACCGCAGCGGTGACCCAGACCAATTTCGGCCTTGCCGTCTATGGCGCCGCCAAGGCCGCGCTCGAGCGGTTCGTGCGCGGCGCGGCATTCGAACTGGGCGGAGCGGGTATCCGCGTGAACGCGGTGCGCCCGGGTGCCACTCTGCCCGAAGGCGCGGAGGACAAGCCCGAAGTCGCACCGATGGCGAGCGCGTTTTCTCAAGGTACGCCGCTGGGCAGGCTTGGCCGTCCGGACGATATCGGCAGCGTGGTTCGTTTTCTCGCCGGTCCGGAATCCG
>JAYRPK010000246.1:0-11380 GCA_041911195.1 Novosphingobium sp.
CGACCACGCCCAGCATGTCGGGGGTGGCGATGACGCGGCCATAGTCGAGGTTGCCCGCGAGCATGTCTTCCATCAGGTCTTCCGCGCCGACCTTGTCGGCCCCGGCGGCCAGCGCCGCTTCGGCCTTGTCGCCGCGCGCGAAGACCGCGACCTTGACGTCCTTGCCGGTGCCCGAAGGCAGGGTGACCATGCCGCGCACCATCTGGTCGGCGTGACGCGGATCGACGCCCAGGTTGAGCGCAACTTCGATCGATTCGTCGAACTTGGTGGTCTTGAGGTCCTTGAGCGTCTGGATCGCCTCGTCGACGCCATAGAGCTTCATGTTGTCGCCGAGCTTCTCGGCCAGCATCTTCTGCTTCTTGGTCTGCTTGCCCATGTCCTTAGCCCTCCACAACCTGCAGGCCCATCGAACGGGCGGAGCCTTCGATGATCTTCGTCGCCTGCTCGATGTCGTTGGCGTTGAGGTCCTTCATCTTGGCCTCGGCGATTTCGGCGAGCTGCGAACGCTTGATGGTTCCGGCCGAGGTCTTGCCCGGCTCCTTCGAGCCCGACTTGAGGCCGGCGGCCTTCTTGATCAGGAAGCTGGCGGGCGCGGTCTTGGTGACGAAGGTGAAGCTCTTGTCCGCGAAGACCGTGATGATCGTCGGGATCGGCATGCCCTTTTCCATTTCCTGCGTCGCGGCGTTGAACGCCTTGCAGAATTCCATGATGTTCACGCCGCGCTGGCCCAGGGCCGGGCCGATCGGCGGAGCCGGCTTGGCGTCGCCCGCCGGCACGTGCAGCTTGATATAGCCGTCAATCTTCTTGGCCACGATGGGCCTCCTTTCTTCCTGTTGGCGCCGGGTATCTCACCGGAAGCCTCAGAGTGAGCGGTCAGGCAGACAGCCGAAGCTATCCTCCCGCGTGGAATCGGCCGGCAGGCCGAAGCGCGGGCCGATAGCGGCACTGCGCGCGAAATGCAACGAATTCTCCCCTTTGCAGGGGAAGCGTCCTACTTCGACAGTTCGACCTGCTCGAAATCCAGCTCCACCGGCGTCGCGCGGCCGAAGATCGACACGCTGACCTTGACCCGGTTCTTGTCGAAGTCGAGCTCTTCTACAACGCCGTTGAAGCTGGCGAAGGGACCGTCGAGCACCTTGACCGAATCGCCGATCTCGTAATCGACCGAGATGTGCTTCTTGGGCTCGGCCGCGGCGGCCTCGCGGGCGCCGAAATAGCGGGCGGCCTCGCGGTCGGAAATCGGCTGCGGCTTGCCAGAGGCACCGAGGAAGCCGGTGACCTTGGGGGTGTTCTTGACGAGGTGGTAGACGTCGTCGTTCATCGCCAGCTTGGCCAGGACATAGCCCGGCATGAACTTGCGCTCGACCTGGACCTTCTTGCCGCGCTTGACTTCGGTGACCGTCTCGGTCGGGACTTCTACCGCCTCGACCAGCTGCGACAGGCCCTTGCGCTCGGCCTCGGAGAGGATCGAGTCGCGTACCTTGTTCTCGAAGCCGGAATAGGCGTGAATGATGTACCAGCGGGCCATGGTTTCTCTCTTGTAAGGTTCGGGGCGGCTCGGATCACGCCAGTGACAGCAGCCAGCGCACCAGCGCGCCGAAGGCCGAATCGATGCCGAGGAAGAACACCGCCAGAATCACCATCATGATCGCCACGAAGATCGAGGTGGTCACGGTTTCCTGACGGCTGGGCCAGACCACCTTGCGTGCTTCGGCCTGCACCTGGCGCATGAATTCGCCGGGTGAGGTCCTGGTCTTAGCTGGGCGTTCGTCCATCACACTTCTCCTGCCTTGCGCCAAGGGAATATCGCCGCCCCGGCGGACCCTGGCGGGACCGTCCGGGAGGGGCAGAAGTTTTCCTTGTGCCGGAAGTGGAGCGCGACTTAGCGAGGCCCCTCGGGTTTTGCAAGACGGGCAAGCAATGTGCCGGGCCCGGAATGGATCACTTCGGCGCCCGCGGGCAGGCGCTCGGGTCTGCGTTTGCCGACATACCACAGGTAGTCGGCCTCCGCTGCAGGGTCGAACCCTGACAGGTCGAGCGGCTCGCCGGGCTTGACGAAGACACGGTGCGAGGGATCGACGAATTGCGCGCTGGCATCGCGCAGGCGCAGCATGTGGACCCCGGCGACGGCGAAATGGGTGTTGACCAGAGCATCACGGCGGACCGTGGCATAGCTGGCCACGTGCTCGAAGGGATTGAGCGGCCACATGCCCACTTCCGATTCGACCGCGCTCGCCACCCGCGCGCCCTGGGGCACATGGTCCAGCGTGGTCAGGATACGCGCCATGTCGCGCGAATTGCTTTGCCAGGCCTCGGTGGTCACACCCAGCCGCACCAGGAACAGCGCGGGCGCCAGCCAGAGCAGCCAGCGGGGCGCCTGCCAGTCGATCGCCATACAGCCCACCATCAGCGCCACCGCGATCAGCCGGTAGTCGGCATAGTCGCCGCCGCCCAGGTGGCGCGGCATGGCCAGGGTCAGCACGAACAACACCAGTGCCGCCCAGGCCAGGCGGGGGTCGAGCCTGCGCCGGAGGGCGGCAAACAGCACTGCAACAACCAGGATGCCCAGCGTATCGAGATCGAGCATGAAAAGCTGGTCGCGCAGCGCCTGCAGCCAGATGCCGATCTTGTAATTGACCACATCCTTGCCCCAGGGCAGCACACCCGCCGAAGCGCCGCCGCCCAGTTGGGCCAGCAAGGGGAAAGCCAGCGGCCAGGGGGCGAACAGGCCGGCGAGCGAGCGCCTGCGCTGCAATTCGTAGCACAGCACCAGCACGCCCAGCACGCCCCAGCCGGAAACATGGGCCAGCCAGACCGCGAAGCCTACCGGCACGAACAGCGCCCAGCGCCAGCGCCACTTTTCCAGCCGCACCCAGCCTGCGAAGGCCAACAGCGCCAGGGCCAGCGCCAGTCCGAAATTGAGCAGTCCCATGCACAGCGCCGGTGACCAGATCGTTGCGAAGGCGAGGAACGTGCCCACGCCCACCCGCCGGCGCAGCACCCATTCGACGCTGACGAGGCCGAGCCCGGTCAGTACCGGCACCATGGCGCCGATGATCCTGCCGCCAAGTTCCAGCCCGAAAAGCTTCGCCGCGGGCCAGATCAGCAGGTCCGCGCCGAGATTGCCCGACCAGCGCCATTCGAAGCCATAATGCCGCGCCAGCCAGGCACTGCGGCCCGCATCGAGCATCACATGCCAGCGCGCCAGATGCGAGGCATAGTCGGTCATCTGCGGATAGGCGGCGACGATGAATGGCAGGCAGGCCAGCAAGGCCAGCGCCACGCCAAGCCACAGGCCTTCCCTTGGCTCGGGCGGACCCGAGAGGAATCGCCCGGAAGGCGCGGCGGGTTCGGCGGCCTGTGTCACCTTGTCATGGATCCCCCGGGATGCGCCTGGCAGGAGTGGAGGGACTCGAACCCCCGGCATTCGGTTTTGGAGACCGACGCTCTACCAACTGAGCTACACTCCTGCGGGCGAGGCGGCCTCTATAGCGTCGGCCCGAGGATGACAAGCAGTCCCTAGTCCGGCATTTGCCAAGGCGCGCTTGTCGCGCGTCATACCTCCCGCCCCGCCTCCCCACCCGGCCACCATAGCCTGATGGTATCATTGGTGGCCGGGTGGGGAGGCGGGGCGGGAGGTATGAGTTCACGTCAGTGAACTTTGGTATTATCTAAGACACGTGCACGCCCCAGCCGCCCCCCAGCCGATCGATCCCGAGCTGTTGATGCTCGCCTATCGCAGCGGCATCTTTCCCATGGCCGACAGCCGCGAGGATCCCGATATCTTCTGGGTCGAGCCGCAGAAGCGGGCGATCATCCCGCTTGGCCAATTCCATTGTTCGCGCTCGCTGGCGCGCTCTCTGCGGCGCGGGCGGTTCCGCGTCACCTGCAACCGAGCCTTCGAAGCGGTGATGGAAGCTTGCGCCGGTCCACGGCATTTCGGCGATGGCGGAACCGGCGAGAGCTGGATCAGCCACCGCATCGTCAGGAGCTACACCCTGCTCCACCGGCTGGGCCATGCCCATTCGATCGAATGCTGGCGGGGCGAGGAACTTGTCGGCGGCCTGTACGGCGTCGGCTTCGACCGGGTGTTATGCGGCGAATCGATGTTCAGCCGCGTGCCGGACGCCAGCAAGGTCGCGCTGGCCTGGCTGGTGGCAGCGATGCGGCTGGGCCGCATGGAACTGCTCGATTGCCAGTTCATCACCGAACATCTCGCCTCGATGGGCGCGATCGAGATTGGCCAGCGCCGCTATGTGCAATTGCTCAAGGCGGCGCAGCGGCCCTATTCGTCGGGGTCGGGAGCGCGCGTGGCTGAAGGGCTTGGCCGGGGCGAAGCGCTCGGCGAGGCGCTGGGCCTGGCAGAAGGGCTTGGGCTGGGCGAGGGAGAAGTGCTGGCACTGCCCGATGCATTCGCCGCGCTGGAAGCGGCCGCCGGCGGTTCTTCCTCCTCGCCGGGGAACTTCATCGCGCAGTCCTTGACCCAGACGTCGTAGACCGGGTGCTCGACGACGTTGAGCGAGGGCGAATTCTTGAAAAGCCAGCCGGAAAACACCTGCCGCCAGGTCAGCGGCTCGTTTGGCTTGTTGCGATCTTGGACGAAGACCTGGACGAAGGCGCCGGTTTCAGGCGGGCTTTCCCAGGGCAGCGTGCGCTCGCAGCTCGCCAGCTTGACGATGACATTGCCGACCTGCTTCGATTCGCCGGTTTTCAGCACCAGGTCCTGCGAAACATTGTTGCGCTTGTTGAGCAGGCCCAGCGTGGCGACGCGGTCTTTCACCGGGGTGCCGTATTCGCTTTCCGTCGCCGGGGTGACGGCATTGGCGGCGATGTCCTTGGGGATGCCGGTCGGCTGCGCATCGGGCCTTTTGGCGAAATAATCGCAGCCCGCCAGCAGGCAGGCAGTGGGGATCAACAGGGCGATCGCCCGGTTCATGAATCAGGCGTCCGGAGACCAGGCTTCGTAATCGCCCGTGGCGCGGGCGCGCTGCCCGCCGCGCTCCAAGGCGCCGGCCGGGCGATAGGCCTGGGCCGTGCCGGTGGCATTGGGGGTGAAGTCCGCCTCCCAGATGCGCGGCGGCGGCAAGTGGCTTTCGGGCACGCCGTCATAGGAATGGTGAAGCCAGCCGTGCCATTCGGCCGGAACCCGGCTGGCGTCGTTGGCGCCCTTGTAGATCACCCAGCGCCGCTCGCGCCCGTCGCGCTGCTTCCTGGAGCGGTAATAGCGATTGCCCTGGGCATCGGTGCCCACGTGTTCGCCAGTGAATGCGCTGTTGACCATGGTGCCGATGGTCGCGCCATCCCACCAGGTGAAGATCTTGCCGAGGATTCCCATGGCCCGGGCGTTAGCCCCTTTTGCCGGGGTTGTGCAAGCGGGGGGAGGGAGTTGCGAGGATTTGCCATTGCGCCGGCCTGCCCGCTAGCGTCGAATGACGGGCATGATGCCTGATTCGCCTCCGGCCGCCCTATGCCCGTGCCATTTACCCGACGCGCGGTATGATCGCTTCCGGACTTGGCGAGACATGCCGTGTGACGAGACCGAGGGCCGATTTGCCGACGTCGCCATCCTGCAATGCACTGAGTGCGGCCAGTTGTGGCTGCGCTATGCCGTGGAATACGAAGCCTTCCCCCGATCGGGCCGCTGGGCGAGGGGGTTGATCGACGAGGCGTCGGCGCAGGAGATGAGATCGGAGGCGGCAGCGGACTTCCTGGCCGCATTGCCCGGCTATGTTTTCGGTGGGTCGTGGTTCGGCAGGGTGGGCGCGGGATCGGGGCCGATGTATTGGGGTGTGTAGGTCAGCCAAAATCCGCCAAATCCAGCGACCAATCCTTCTGGCGGCCAGTGCGTGAACCTATCGAGAGCCGGTGTCTGCGCGATCCTCTGTGCCGCGCAATTACCGCAGCCTGCCCGGCTCCTGCGATCGGCGGAAGCGCCTGGGGATGCCGTAGCCCAGGATCACGCCGAACTGGTGGCGGCTGAAGCCTCGATCCTGGAAAATCCCGGCATTGAAAAACGCGCCGAGCTGAAAATCCATGCCGATATGGCGGCTGAGCGACACCTGCATTTCATAGCTGGGCCGGTTGTCGCCGATGCGATAGGGGGCAGCGACGCCCGCATCGAGCAGGAACAGGCGCTTGACCGGCAAGCGGTAGTTCACTGCCGGGGTCACCACGGCCGAGAATTCCCCGTCATACCGCAGCGTGGTCCCCACGCCCACGACGAAGCCCGACCTGGCCCAGTCCAGATTGGCGCTGACCGAGCCGGCCGAGGGCGCCAGTTCATCGGACCATTCGACCGAGGCGGAGGTGGAAAGGCCCAGCGAATGCGGCAGCACGAAGCCGGGAACGTGGCGGATGGAAAGCGCCGCGTTGAAATCTCCCCGGCGATCGAAGGTAAAGGGCTCGCCCGGCAGCCTGACGCCGCCGGTGCCGGAGAATTTCGCAAGGCTCAGGCCGATTTCGGACCGGCCGCCGATGCCTCTGGCAACACTGAGCAAGGTGATGTTGCCGATATCCCTGGTCTCGATTCCCGAGACCGGATCGTCGAACCTGGCTTCCTGCCTGAGCTGCCCGATCGACATCACGGTCTTGCCGGGCGCGAGCACGCGGGGAAGGTTGTAGACATCCTCCCATTGGCGAAGTTGCGCGTCCGCAGGTTTGGCAGGCAGTTGGCGGGCGATTTGCCGGTCATCCCGGCTGAGCTTGAGGACCATGGCATAGGGCTTGCCATCGATGCTCTTGCCGTGGACGTCGCGGGCGAATGCCGCATCGGTCAAGCGGACCCTTGACGGCAAGTCGGGATCGGCGACCAGAAAACCGTCGCCGGCGCGACCCTCGACCAGGATGAAGTGATCGATGGCGGCGGTGCCCGCCGAAGAGCGTGGCATGATCAGGATCAGAAATGGCTCGCTTTTGGCCATTTCCGCAGCCGCCGGCAGTGGCAGAAAGCCGACATCGAGTTGCAGATTCATGCCCAGCGCGGAAACCAGTTCCGCCATGTCGGCGGCGGTCAGCGCGTCCTGCCGGGCATCGGGGCCCAGACCGGCGAGCAGTTGCTTCTCGGTAATGTCTATGCCGGCGCGTTGCAGCAGCATGACCAGCGCGGCGGCCCCGCAATCGTCGTCGAAGCGTTGGGCGGCCACCGGCGGGCGCTCGCCGGATTGGGCATTAGCCGCTTCAGGCAGGAACAAGCCGCCGGCCAGCATGCCGGACAAAAGAAGAGGGAGCGCAATGCGCTCCCTCAAACCACGACAAGACTTAGGCATGTCGCAATGCGTCAATCATCGCGACCGCCGCAAAAGAAAATCCGGATTGTGACATTCTTGCAGAACGTGTTCTGCAGGTTGTAGAATAGGTAGTTGCCGCCACCGCCGCGCGCATCCTGCTGCTCGGCCTTGGTTGCGGGCACCCATGCCTTGGCCACTGCATCCGCATCCTTGGCGGGGGCGGCGGTTTCGGCCATCGCCGCACTTACCGGAGCCAACGCGAGGACTGCGCCGGCGGCTAGGGTCATGACAGTGTTCTTCATGTTGCTTCTCCTAATATAGCCCGCACCCCAAGGCGGGAGGACAATCCCCCCGCCAGGATGCGGTTTCGATCCCAAGACGCCTCAGGATTCCTGGTTCCGGCAGAAGAAGATCCGGATCGTGACATTGTCGCAGAAGGTATACCGCAGGTTCCAGAGCGAGTTGCCGCCGCCGCCGCCGCGTGCGCTCTGCTGTTCGGCCTTGGTGGCCGGCACCCATGCCTTGGCCACTGCATCCGCATCCTTGGCGGGGGCGGCGGTTTCGGCCATCGCCGCACTGACCGGGGCAAGCGCGATAACGGCGCCAGCGGCGAGAGCCATGATTGTGTTTTTCATCGTATTTCTCCTTCAAATGACAAGATGAATAGGGAAGTCTTCAGTTAACCTTTGTTGTTGCAAAAGAAAATCCGGATCGTGACATTGTTGCAGAACGTGTTCTGCAGGTTGTAGAACAGGTAGTTGCCGCCACCGCCGCGCGCATCCTGCTGCTCGGCCTTGGTTGCGGGCACCCATGCCTTGGCCACTGCATCCGCTTCCTTGGCGGGGGCGGCGGTTTCGGCCATCGCCGCACTCACCGGGGCCAATGCAATAACGGCGCTGGCGGCCAGCGCCATAACCATGTTCTTCATCGATCGTCTCCTTGCACCCTTTCACGACCCGGAAAGCCGGGATCGCGAGCGCCGGCAGGCTAGCAGGAATTTTCAGGTTTGGAAGGGGCTTAAGAAGGAAAAGAGGTGAAGGCAAAATTTTGAAAAGCAACAGTTTGCGAATTGCAACCGAGCATCGGGCCAGGCCCCGCAGGCTCTACCAGTCGACTAGATCTCCCGGCCCGATTCCCAGCTCCGCGGCCCGGCCGCCATTCAGCTCCAGCACGCCTGAAACCGGCCCCGCCGATGGCAGCGGACGCTCGTCGTAGGGCACGGCATTTGCGGCGATATTCAGAATCCTCCGATCGCGGCCGATGAACACGATGTCGAGCGGGATCACTGTGTTGCGCATCCAGAATGCGGCATTGCGCGTCGGCTGCATTGGAAAAATCATGCCCTCATCGGCGCCCATGGACGTACGGAACATCAGGCCCTTTGCCTGCTCGGCTTCCGTGCGCGCTACTTCGACGAGGAACGCATGCCGGCCCCTGGGGCTGGTTACTGAAAGCGGGATGACCGGCAGGCCCGAGACGGCGTGCCTGGCGGGCGCCGTCGGAGTCGAGGCCTGGCTCTGGCTGGCCGGATGCGGCGAGCAGGCGGCCAGCAGGATCAGCGCCGCGCCCAACAACCTGTTTGCCGGCCAATGGTTCAATCGCATGCCTCGTCCTCTGCGCCCAGTTCGTCAAACTGCTCGGCCCATTGCTCGGCCGCGGCAATGCTCGGGGCATTGACCATTTCGCGGGCGCTGTCGAGGGGGTGGCCAGCGCGCAGCATGGCGGCGAGCTGGCGTTCCCTGGCCACGCGGTCGGGCTCGCCCTTGCCGAAGGGCCCGAAGCGGCGCTTTTTCGCCATGGCCAGCGCGGCCCGGCGTTCCGCCGCCTGCCTGCCGCGCAGCGACAGGCGCAGCTCCTCGCCGATGCCCGCCGCCATCAGGGCCTGGTCGATCCGCCGCCGGCCATAGCCGCGCGCCAGCAATCCGGCGTCCTTGCCGCGCGCATAGGCGACGTCGTCGACATAGCCGTAGCTGACGCAGCGCTCGACCAGCCTGGCGACGGGCGGTTCGCCTTCCTCCTCCCAGCCGCGCTCGCGCAGCTTGCGGCGAAGATAGCCTTCCAGCTTCGCCGCGCTCACCGCGAAGCGCGCGACATAGGCCAGCGCGAGTTGCTCCAGCCGCTCGCCATCGAGCGGCCTTGGCATTTTTCTGCTGGGCAAATTGGTTACCATTGCCCTATTCGTGCCACAGTCGCGTCCCTAAGGGGAGTTCCGCGCGTGATCGAACGGGGGAACGCAGTGATGTCCGGAACAGCAATTTGCCCGGGCGCGTCCGTTCGCCATGCAGCCATCGCAATAAAAACAACGGGTTATCGCATATGACCGAAGCAGCGACGCTTACGCCGCCAGCAGAGTCGATTCTCATTCCCACGCCTAACGAGGATACGCTTCCTCGCCGCATTGCCGACTTCGCCACATTTGGCGAGGCGCTGGACTATGCCGCGAGCGGGATTCGCGGCCTCAATTTCCACGATCCGCGCGGCACCCTGATCCGCCCCTATCCCTTCGCCGAACTGCGCGCCGATGCGCGCAAGATGGCCTGGCGGCTGATCGCCCGGGGCGTCAAGCCGGGCGACCGGATTGCCCTGGTGGCGGAAACCGGGCCCTATTTCGCCGCGCTTTTCTGCGGCGCGATCTATGCCGGCGCCTGGCCGGTGCCGCTGCCATTGCCGACCAGTTTCGGCGGCAAGGATGGCTATATCGACCAGATCGCGGTGCAGATGGCCAGCGCCGATCCCTCGCTGCTGTTCTATCCCGAGGAACTGGCCGAACTGGCGGGCGCTGCGGCCGCGCGGCAGGGTTGCCAGGGCGTTGTCTGGCAGCAGTTCGAGACTGAGGATGCGCCCGAGGCACCGCTGCCCCAGGCGAGCCCGGAAGACATCTGTTTCCTGCAATATTCCAGCGGCTCGACCCGTTTCCCGCATGGCGTCGCGGTGACGCATGGCTCGCTGCTCGCCAATCTGGCAGCGCATGGCCACGGCATGGGCTTTGCCGGAAGCGACCGCTGCATCAGCTGGCTGCCCTGGTATCACGACATGGGCCTGGTCGGTTGCCTGCTTTCGCCGATCGCCAACCAGTTCTCGGCCGATTATCTCAAGACCGAGGATTTCGCCCGCCGGCCATTGGCGTGGCTCGACCTGATCAGCCGCAATCCGGGCAATTCGCTCAGCTTCTCGCCGACTTTCGGCTATGACATCTGCGCCCGCCGGGTTTCCAGCCAGACCCATGTCGCCGAGCGCTTCGATCTGTCGCGCTGGCGGATCGCGGGCAACGGCGCGGACATGATCCGGCCCGATGTCATGCAGAATTTCGTCAACGTCTTCGCCGATGCCGGCTTCAAGGCCAGCGCCTTCCTGCCGAGCTATGGCCTTGCCGAGGCGACTCTGGCCGTCACCCTGATGACGCCCGGCGAAGGCATCAAGGTGGAACTGGTCGAGGAAGAGCGCCTTTCGGGCAAGCCGCGCGACCTGTCGCGCCCGGCACGCTACCGGGCCATTGTCAATTGCGGCAAGGTGGTGCGCGGGATGAAAGTGGAAATCCGCGGCGAGATGGGCGAGGTGCTGGCCGATCACCGCATCGGCAAGGTATGGTGCAGCGGCAGCAGCCTGATGCATTCCTATTACCGCGATCCTGAATCCACCCAGGCCTGCATGGCCGATGGCTGGCTCGATACCGGCGACATGGGCTACATGGTCGATGAGCATCTCTACATCGTCGGCCGGGCCAAGGACATGATCATCATCAACGGCAAGAACCACTGGCCGCAGGATATCGAGTGGGCCGTTGAACAGCTTCCCGGCTTCAACCACGGCGACATTGCCGCCTTCGCGCTCGAGACCGAGAATGGCGAGGAAGTGCCGGCGGTGCTGGTCCATTGCCGCGTCAGCGATCCGGAGGAGCGCCGCAAGCTGCACGACGAGATCCGCAGCAAGGTGCAATCGGTCACCGGCATGAATTGCGTCGTCGAACTGGTCCCGCCGCGCACCCTGCCGCGTACCAGCTCGGGCAAGCTCAGCCGGGCCAAGGCGCGCAATCTCTACCTCGCCGGGGAAATCCAGCCCTACAAGCTGGCCGCCTGAGCGCTTTTTCGAAACTCGCGATAGAGCGAGTTTCGGAGCCACCGCCCACCCCGCTCCCCCGGCCCAACCACCCGGAC
>JAYRPK010000247.1:0-9774 GCA_041911195.1 Novosphingobium sp.
GCCTGCAGCAGGGCTTGGGCCAGCGGAATGTCGAGCGGAGGCACTTTTGCAGGCGACCGAATAAGTGCGGCCAGTTCCGCCGGTTTAAACCAGCCCAGCGCTGCGGCGTCGAGGCATTGCGGCTCTCCCTGCCAGTGGCGGCAACTGTAAAGCGATATGACAATCGGCCTGGGGTAATCCGCAGGCTCGCTGGCCGAAGCCACGAAATCGAGCGAAGCAGTGAAGGACCGAATGCCCAGCTCTTCGAAAAGTTCACGAATCAGGGCGGCTTCGGGCGTTTCTCCTGGCTCCACCTTGCCGCCGGGGAACTCCCACAAGCCGCCATGGGTCCGATCTGCACGCCGTTGTTGCAGGAGAACGCGCCCATTGCAGCCAATCAAGGCAGCGGCAACGACAGGAACAGGCGTCGAGTTTTTTTGCAAATTGGTTACCGAACTTAACGAAATCTAAAGCACGATGTGTGACACATAATCCAAAATGAGACGAATTGTGAGACGAACATGCCAGTAAAAACAATGCTTTTGCGGCTATTGCGCGATTCGTCCGGTGTCACCGCGACGGAATATGGCCTGCTTATTGCGGGCATCGGACTCGCGCTTTTCGGCGCTTCGCAAGGACTTGCTTACGGCAACCAGCTCATGTGGAACCTGGTTCATCAACGTTACACCGCTGCCACAGGCTCTGGAACACCCTGACGTTTACCAATTCTCAATATCTGGACTTTACACCCACAGTTGTCCGCAAGCTTTTGCGATACGGACCGGGTACTGAAGACTGCAACCAGGAGACTACACATGACTTTCATCAACAAGATGCTTCGTGACGAAGCCGGCGCCACTGCCATCGAATACGGCCTGATCGCTGCTCTGATCGCGGTTGCCGCGATTGCCGCCATGCAGGGCCTGGGTGGCGCGCTGAAGACCACCTTCCAGAACACTTCTTCGTCGATGGTCAACGCGAAGTAATTCGCAGACCTTCGCGAAAGCGAAAATTCGAGAGGCGGCAGGGAAACCTGCCGCCTCTTTTCGTTTGACCAGAAACTCCTGCGTAACATAACTTCACAGACCGCGTGAAACAGCGTTTTCTTGGATTTAATAGTTAATTTCACTTTACCGCGATTCACCACGCCATGGAAAGACCCGCTCCATTAGACCACGGTATCTGCCGAGGGGAAGCGAGGTGGATAGGGCATGGTGACTTTCACTGTGCATGTGCCAACCAGGAGACAACACATGACTTTCATCAACAAGCTGTTCCGCGACGAAGCCGGTGCCACCGCCATTGAATACGGCCTCATCGCAGCTCTGATCGCGGTTGCCGCGATTGCCGCCATGCAGGGCCTCGGCGGCGCGCTGAAGACGACCTTCGAGAGCACCTCGTCGTCGATGGTCAACGCGAAGTAATTCGCAGACCTTCGCGAAAGCAGAAAATAGGGCGGCAGGGAAACCTGCCGCCCTTTTTCTTTGTGCGCAAATGCGGCGCATCGCCTTAGACCCATATCCGACCAGGTATGCACGCCGCGATGGGCCAAAATCGGCCCGCCCGTTCGGGATTGTTGCTGGAAGCCCCTCGGACCGCGTTGCGTCGCTTGACCGGGTTCCCGACCCGCTCCGCGCGACGCTCCTTGCCGAGAAGCTTCCAGAAGAAATCCCGGCGTGCATACCTGGTCGGATATGGGTCTAATAGACGACCAGCTTGACTCTTTGTCCGGGAACGATCGCACTGCTGGCGGTCAGGCCGTTGAGCACCAGGAAGCGGTCGAGCTTTGCATCGTCAAAGGCCATGCGGCTGGCCAGCGATTGCACCGTATCGCCGGCCTTGGTCGTCACCACCATCAGCCTGCGCGGCCGCACCGCCGCGCCCTCGCTGGCAGAGATACGGCGCATCGATCCATACATCGGCTCGAACTGCCGGGCACTGCCGGCGCTGGCGATGGTCACGAAGTGAAATGCCTGTGTCTTGGAAAATTCATAGGCGAAAACAACCACATCGACCTGGCTTCCACCACTCTGCGCGCGTGCGGCGCCATAAGCGGCCGGGATTCCATTGATCTCGGTGCGACGGATTTCGGACGGCCGGATCTGCGCTTGCCCCTGCCCGGTCAGCCCGGCGAAGGCGGCATTGATATAGGCGGCCATATCACCATTGTAGGGGCCCGAAGCGAACTCGCCCTTGCCCGATTGCCCGCCGATCGAAACCGAGCGGGCGCCGTTGACCAAGTAAAAGCCGGATGGCGCCTCGAAAGCAAGCCTCATGTCGGGATGGGTAAACCTGCGCCCGTCGACCACGCCCTGCCGGGGATCGTCGCCATACATGATGCCGTCGATATTGCGCAGGAAGGCATCGCGGTTGGTCGCGCCGGTGGCATTGGCCCCTGCCCTTGCCGCTGCCGCCCGCACCCGCGAGGCGGGATCGGGGTGAGTCGAAGCCCAGGCCGGTCCGCGGTTGGTGGTACCCATAAGCCGCGCGTCGAGCGCGTTCTGCCTGGCCAGGCTCTCCAGCACGCTAGACATGGCGCGCGGATCGTAGCCTGCACGGCGCAGGTATTCGACGCCCAGATTATCTGCCTCGGTCTCCTGCCCGCGCGAATAGCTGAGCGTCAGCATCTGCGAGCCCTGGCTGAAAATCGTCTGCCCGATCTGCCCGGCTGTGCCATTGCCCAGCAGCACGCCCGAGAGCACCGAACCGATCGCTCCAAGGATCGAATTGCGCTGGGCCGTACTCTGGCGCTTGCGCGAATGCTGCGCGGCGACATGGCCGGTTTCATGGCCGAGCACGCCCGCCAGCTCCGCCTCGTTGTTCATCAGCCCGACAAGTTGGCGCGTGACGTAGATGTAGCCGCCCGGGATGGCGAAGGCGTTGTTCACCGGCGAATTGAGCAGCGTCACGGTGAAATCGCTACGCGCGTTGGACAGGCCCGACTGGACGGCGATGGTCTTGCCGATGCCCGCGACATAGGCGGCCTGGGGCCCGGTCATGGCGCCGCCGAATTCGGCGACCAGTTGCGGGTGCGCCTGTGCGCCCTCCTGCTTGTCGCGCTCGCTGATCGACTGGGCCTGGGAGGCCTGGCTTGCAGCCCCAGTGCTTTGCCCCTGCGCTGCAACCGGCAAGGCCATTGCCGCCATCGCAGCCGAAGAGATCAGCAATTTCAACGATATGTTACGAGAATGTCCCATCCTGGCGACTCCATCCCGGCTCAGCCCGGCGCGCAGGTTAAGGTTGCGCGCCGCGCTTGAAAACCCCTGAGGCAAGCGGATGGCGTGCATTGACCAGCGCCACCAGCCGCGCGCTGTCGACGTGGGTGTAGATCTGGGTCGTGGCGATATCGGCATGACCGAGCAGCGTCTGCAGCACCCGCAGGTCCGCCCCGCCTTCCAAGAGGTGCGTGGCAAAGGCATGGCGCAGCACATGGGGGCTGACCTTTTCCGGCGCGATCCCCGCCCTCACGGCCAGATCGCGCAGCAACTGGAACAGCCGCACGCGGGTGACGTGGCCAAGCTTCCCGCGCGAGGGGAACAGGTGCTTCGAACCGCCCGGGCGCAGATCGACCCAGCGCGACAGGGCCTGCCGCGCCCTGCCGCTCACCGGCACCATTCGCTGCTGGCCGCCCTTGCCCGAAACCGTCAGGAACGGCGCGTCGCGCGGCACCGCGGCAAGCGGCAAGGACACCAGTTCGGTAGCGCGCAAGCCGGAGCCATAGAGCAGTTCGAGCAGGGCGAGCATGCGAACGGCAGGCGCATCGTCGGCTTGCGCTTCCAGTTCGGCCCGGGCGAACAAAGCTTCTACTTCGCCATGCGACAGCAGGCGCGGTAGGGGCCGGCGCGTGGCGGGGCGCGGCAAGGCGTGGGAGGGATCGTCCGCGCGCAGGCCTTCGTCGACCAGAAAGCCGAAGAACTGGCGCAGGGCCGAGCACTTACGGGCAAGGCTGGCCGGGGCGAGACCCGCCCATGCCCGACCGAGCCCGGCCAGGTCCTGCGGGGCGGCGGCAGTGAGATCGCCCAGCGTTTCCTCGGCGTGCTCAAGGTCGCGACGGTAGGCGGCAAGGGTATTGGCGGCGGCTCCCCGCTCGGCGGCGAGCATGGCCAGGAACGCGTCGACTTCCCCGGGGATGAGGTCAGGCCCTCGCCACGGCCTCGGCCGCGATCATGCGCGCCTCGGCCTCCAGCCCCACTTGCCGCAAGGCATTCACGATGTGGAACAGATAGAGCGGGGTCATCTTTTCCCAGCTGTTGCCCTGCATGCCGAGCCCGGCCAGCAGCACCACCAGAGCCTGGTTGTTCACTTCGCCGGACTTGTCGATCATCGCCGTCCACTTGGTCTGGCGGTTGAGATCGACCCCGAGCTTGGAGGAAAACGAACCGCGCGTTTCCGGCGTGATCCGGCCCAGTCCAGCCAGCGCGGCCAGCAGGAAGCCTGACTTGCGCGATCCGCTACTATCGTCGTCGCCGTAGAATTTTTCCAAAGCGTCGAGCGGCACCGGCGAGGAACGGTCAGGTGCAGCCAGAACCAGAAGCGCCCATGCTTGGCTGCCGCTATCGGCGAACGGCGCCCAGCGCAGAGCATTGCGATCAAGCCCGGCGCTGAGCATCGAGGCGATCAGTTCGGGCGCATCGGCGGAAAGGTCGCCGCTCGCCGGCATGCGGGCCGCGGCATAGGCTGTCAGCACCTGGCGCGAATAGCGCTGGTCTGGTCCTTGCGCGCCGTCCCACAGCTTGCGGATCGCCGCCATGCGCGCCGCCGCGTCTGCGCCGACATAGGCATCGCGCAGGTCCGTAGCGCGGCCAGCCCATTCGGCGGGCGACGATTCGTCCGCATAGATCTGGCTGTAGAGATCGACCATGCTGGCGCTGGACAAGATGCCCTTGCCCGCCGCGTGGTCTGCCGCCGCGGCGCGCGCCGTAAGGCCCAGCATCGGTGCAGTCGCCGATGTATAGTCATAGCCCGGCGCCGCATTGCGCATCAAGGCTGCGGGCGGCTCCAGCCCGACGGCAATGGTCAGCGCATAGCGCCAGGGCGTCATGTCGCTGACTTCGTCCCATTCGATCTTGACCGCGCGGCGGGCGCGGCTGGCGGCGCCTGCGTATTTCTGCGCCAGCAGCACGTCGATCTTGGGGTGCTTGTCCGCCGCCAGGTAACCGTCAAGCTGGGCCAGCGCCTGCTCACCGTTGCCGCGAAAGGCGCTGCAGATCGACCTGGCTTCTTCCCATTGCGGCTCGCTGCGGCTGAAGCCTTGGAGCGCCATGATCGGGCAAAGGCCGGAAATGTCCGCCGTCGCCACATAGGCTTCGAAGGCCGCCTGGGTCAGGCCCGGAGAATAGTTGTTGCCATCGACGTCCTGCACCAGCGAGCGGGCAGCCTCGCCCTCGCCCATACGCACCAGCAAGGCGGCGCGCATGGCGGCGAAATCGGCGGGGTTCATGCCGGCGGGCGCATCCATCCGCGATGCCAGAGCGCGGCGCAGCAGGATGTGCCCCCAGCGAGACACCAGCGCGCCCTTGTTGCGCATCATCGAGGCCCTGACCAGCGAGGCGTTCTGCATGGCCAGCGACCCGGCGGGCAGCCCGCCTTCATTTTCCGCCAGCACACCGACCCGCTTCATCGCGCGGCGCGCGGCGGCGGGCATGTCGAACTTGGGCGTCAGGCCCATGCGCTGGTCGAATTCCTCGGGCGTGAGCTTTTCGAGCTCCTCGATGGTGGGAATCCGGATGCCCGAGGGCAGCCTGCTCGGTTCCGCGGCGCGCGCTTGCGGTTCGCCCCCCGAAGGGATCGGCTGCACCACCGCGGTGCCGCCACTGCTGCTGCCACCGCCGCCCGTGGGTGCCGGAGCGGGAGCCGGCGCGGGAGCGGAATTGCGCGCCGGGCTGGCCTTTGGCGCCGGTCGGTCGAAGCCGGGAGGCAGCAGGCTTTCGGGCGCATCCTGCGCCAATGCCCAGACAGAGGAAAGCGCCAGCGCCGCGCCGCCCAGCAGATGCCAGCGCTTCATCGCCGCGCCTCCGGAATGGCCACGTCCTGCGACATTTCGCGCAGCGGGCGGCGCCCGCCATCGACCCAGGCGTAGGCGATCACCAGGGCCAGGGCGCCAGCCCCGATCCACACCAGCCATTTTCTGTGCATTCCGCTTGCCACGCGCGCCCGGTCTCCGATGCTTGCGCTGCCGCTTAACGCATCTATAGGCGGCGCTGCAATGGACATCGACGATCTAGAGCTCGCTCCTGCGGAAATCGCCGCCATCGCGCGGCGTGTCGATCGGCCTGTAGTGTTGGTCGGCATGATGGGCGTGGGCAAGTCCAGCGTCGGCAAGCGCCTTGCCGCCGTACTCAACTGCCCCTTCATCGACGCCGACGACGAGATCGAGAAGGCGGCGCGCATGACCATTCCCGAAATCTTCGACACCCACGGCGAAGCCTATTTTCGCGATGGCGAGCGCCGGGTGATCGCCAGGCTGATCAAGGACGACGGCGCCTGCAAGGTCATCGCCACCGGCGGCGGCGCTTTCTGCAATGCCGAAACTCGGCAGTTGATTCTTGACGAGGCCCTGGCCGTCTGGCTGGATAGCGACGTCGATACCCTGGTCGAGCGCACCGCGCGCAAGGGCAACCGGCCACTGCTCAAGCAGGGCGATCCGCGCGAAATCCTCACCCGCCTGCGCGACGAGCGCGCGCCAGCCTATAGCCAGGCGCCGATCCACGTCACCAGCGGCGACGGTCCGCATGCGCGGACCGTCAGCAAGGTCCTGAAAGGCATAGCGAAATGGCTGTGATCCCGGTCGATGTCGCAGGCCGCCCCTACGAAGTACGGATCGGCGCGGGGCTGCTGGCCGAACTGGTGCCCAATTGCCGGGGGCGCTTGCGCAAACGGGCGGTTCCGGTTGTCACCGACGCCCATGTCCACGCCGCCTGGGGCGAAGTGATCGAAACCGCGCTGCGCAGCCACGGGCACGAGCCGCACTGGCGCGTGCTGCCGCCGGGCGAAGCGACCAAGAGCTGGGAACACCTTACCGGCCTGGTCGAATGGCTGCTGGAAAACGAAGTCGAACGCGGCGACCACATCATTGCCCTTGGCGGCGGCGTGATCGGCGATCTCACCGGCTTCGCCGCCTCGGTGGTCAAACGCGGCTGCCATTTCATCCAGTTGCCCACTAGCCTGCTGGCCCAGGTCGACAGCTCGGTCGGCGGCAAGACGGCGATCAACAGCCCTGCCGGCAAGAACCTCATCGGCGCCTTCCACCAGCCCTCGCTGGTGCTCGCCGACCTTGCCGTGCTCGACACCCTGCCCGAGCGCGAGCTGCGCGCCGGCTATGCCGAGGTAGTTAAATACGGCCTGCTCGGCGATGCCGATTTCTTCGCCTGGTGCGATGCCAACGGCGCGGCCATGCTGGCCGGCGATGCCGCCCTGCGCGAATATGCCGTGGCGCAGAGCGTCGCCGCCAAGGCGCGCATCGTTGCCGAAGACGAGCGAGAGACCACGGGGACGCGCGCGCTGCTCAACCTCGGCCACACCTTCGGCCACGCGCTGGAGGCCCAGACCGGCTATTGCGACCGCCTGCTGCATGGCGAGGCCGTGGCGCTCGGCATGGTGCTGGCGGCGCGCTATTCGGCAAGGATCGGGCTGATGCCCAAGGCCAGCGCCGAACACGTCGCCCAGCACCTGTCCGATGCCGGCCTGCCCGCGCGTCTTGCCGACGTTGGCCTCAACTGCGACGGCCAGACGCTCGCCGCGCACATGCTGCACGACAAGAAGATGGACGCGGGCACCCTGCCCTTCGTGCTGATGAAACATATCGGCGAGGCGTTCCTCGCCAGGGACGTCGAACTGGCGGATGTGGCTCGGTTTCTGGACGAGCAGCTCGCCGGCTGAGCATTGCTGCCAAGGCAGTTGGTTGTTTTTCACGGCTCAATCGAAATTTCACCCGGCAAACGAACTTGCCCATGATTGACAGATCACTCAAAATTCCGGACTGATCGCTCACATCGCTCATCGGAGAATCCCGCCGTGAACCAGGCCGCCGAACTCGCCTGCCCTCACCTTGGCAACCGCGACGACCGCAAGACCGCCGCGATCGCCGAGGCGTTCGACACCATCCAGCCTAACTCCCAGCGCATCTCCTCCTTCGCCACGGCCCGGCAGATCCTGCGCAATCGCGATTTCAAGCAGGCGATGATGAACGGCGACCGCTTTCCGGTCTCCGACCCCAGCCAGCTTCCCGTCTTCTTCCTCGACGGGGAACTGCACCGCAAGAAGCGCGCGGCGCTTGCCAGGTTCTTCTCGCCCAAGGCAATCGCATCGCTCTATCGTCCGCTGATCGACCGTGAGACGAAAAAGCTCGTCGGCGCGTTGCGCCGCACCGGCAAGATGCAGCTCGATCAGGCGAGCTGGCTGCTCGCGGTGGCGGTTGCCGCCGACATCGTCGGGCTCAAGGAATCGCCCAACACCGCCATGGCCGGGCGCATTGAACGCATCGTCAAGCACGGCGAATATCCCGGCATGCCCCGGCTCAAGCGGCTCTATGCCTCGGTCATGTCGCAATTGCACACGCTCAACTTCTTCCTCAGCGACGTGCGCCCGGCGATAAAGGCACGACGCAGGCAGCGCGGCGAGGACATCATCTCGCAACTGCTCGACGACGGCTTCTCGAACGTGATGATCCTGGTCGAATGCATGGTCTATGCAACGGCGGGCATGACCACGACCCGCGAATTCATCACCATGGCCGCCTGGCACATGTTCGACAATCCCGAGCTGCGCGAGGCATTCGTCGGTGGCAGCGAAGCCGAGCAGTTCGCCATCCTCGAGGAAATTCTGCGGCTCGAGCCGGTTGGCGGCTATGTCTACCGCAAGGCCGAGCAAGCGCCCGAAGGGCTGCCGGAAGGCCTGAAAACCGGCCAGATCTATGCCCTCAACCTGCGCGAGACCAATTGGGACGAAGCCGCCGCCGGCCAGTGCCCTTTCGCCATCGATCCCACCCGGGCCAAGCGCATGAAGGAAGTGGGCAGCTACATGGCCTTTGGCGACGGCATGCACCGCTGCCCGGGCGCGCAGGTGGCGCTGCATGAGACCCGAGTGTTCCTTGACGCGCTGTTCCGGGTGCCGGGCCTCAAGCTCGAAACCACGCCGCGCCTGCAATGGAACCGGGCGCTTATGTCCTACGAGTTGAGGGATACGATGGTGTCCTGCCCGGTCTAACGGCGCCGCAGCCGATTGCCTCGCCGGAGACGCCAAGATATACCCTCTGGCGAACCCCCAGGACTGGAAACAGAGAAGTGGTGACTGCTGTGCAATGGACTGTTGGCTCGGTGGCCGCCGCAATGATCGGGACCGGTGCGTTTTTCGCCTATGGCGCGCTTTCGGGAGGGCCTTCGGCCGCCGCTCAGCCGCCCAGGGAATGCATCAAGCCCATCACCATGGCCGCCGTGGGCGACGTGCTGCTGCACGGCACCTTGCAGCGCTGGGCCGACCAGCAGCCGGAAGGGTTTTATACGATCATGAAGCCGGTGCAGGACCTGATGGAAGGCGCCGACGTTACCATCGCCAATCTCGAGGGGCCGGCCGCAGACACCGTAGCGCCCGGAGGAAGGGAAGTCCCGCGACCGGCCACGCGCTATGATGATCATGTGTTCAAGGGTTATCCCCTCTTCAACTATCATCCCTCGATCATCACCGATCTGCAAAAGCTTGGCGTCGATGCCCTGCAGACCGCCAACAACCATTCGCTCGACCGTGGCAGCCTTGGCGTGGATCGCACGCTGGCCGCGCTGGATGCTGCCAGGATGCCGC
>JAYRPK010000248.1:0-3271 GCA_041911195.1 Novosphingobium sp.
CCCATTGATGATACCCTGTGGGTGGTTGGGCCGGGGGAGCGGGCCGGCGCCGCAACGGAAATTCCGGTTTTCCGGAATTTCAGACAGGAAATGTACGAGGGAAGTCCTGTTGGCCAATTCCGATGCAGTTCCGGACTCGTGGCGGCCCGCGCTTGAGCCGGTTCTCGCCATGCCGCAGGCGCGCAAGCTGGGCGGCTTCCTCAAGGCCGAGGAAGCGGCGGGAAAGCAGATCTACCCGCCCCGCGGATCGCGCCTCGCCGCGCTCGACCTGACCCCGCTCGACCGGGTCAAGGTCGTGATCCTGGGGCAGGACCCCTATCATGGGCCGGGCCAGGCGCACGGGCTGTGTTTTTCGGTGCCGCAGGGCGTGCGTGTGCCGCCCTCGCTGGTCAACATCTACAAGGAGCTCGAGAGCGACCTCGGCATTCCCCGCGCCGGCCACGGCAACCTGTCGAACTGGGCGAAACAGGGCGTGCTGCTGCTCAACAATTCGCTGACGGTGGAACAGGGCAGGGCCGGATCGCACGCCGGGCTGGGCTGGGAAGCGATCACCGATGCGGCGGTGGCCGCCGTTGCCGCCAGGCAAGAGCCCTGCGTGTTCATGCTGTGGGGCAGCCACGCGAAAAACAAGGCGATGCGCGTGCCGGGGCTAAGCTCTGGGTCGAATGGGGGCCGCCACCTAGTCCTGACCGCGCCGCACCCCAGTCCGCTATCGGCGCATTCGGGGTTCCTGGGATGCCGGCATTTCAGCCAGGCCAATGCCTTTCTCGAGGCGAATGGCAGGGGTGCCGTGGACTGGCGGGTGTAATAACGCCGGGGGATACAAATGGGGGACGAGCACATGACGGATGAGGCCGAGGGAAATCGGGTGTGCAGTTCGAACAGTTGCGGCCTGGTGTTCGAAGGAGGCGAGGCGAACTGTCCGCAGTGCGGCTCCAGAGCCGACAGTCAAAGCAGCATTCGCCAGCGGGGGGCCATGGCCACAGTCTATGGCCTGTTATTCGTTTTCCTGATGGCCGGGCTCGCCTTGACTGTGCTTCCCTTCGCTCCCCGCCTCGGTGAGGCGCCCGACGATCGGCTGGCGATGGCGAATACGTTCGGCTACGCCATTTTCGGCGCGGGCGCCGCGTTTGGCGTGATGATGATGATCAATGGCCTGTATCAAAACGCCCATGGCAAGCGGAGCTGGAAGCTGGTCCGCGGCCTGTTCATTGTCCTGCTGCTCGTGCCTGCATTCTCCCTGATTTATCGATTGGCCGTCCTGTTCGGGTAGGCGGCGGTCCGTTGCGCATGGCCGCAACAGGCGCCCCGCGCTCAGAACGGTGCGCAGCGGGGATCGTTCATCTCGATGACTTCCAGCCGTTCGGCAAGCGCCCGCGCCTGGGCTTCGTTGCCATCGGCGAATTGCACATGGATTTGAAGCAGCCAGGGCCAGCTCGGATTGTTGCGGCGGGGGCTCAGCACGAGTTCCGTATAACCCGTCCTATGCGATTCCAGGCTGGCGACATAGTCCGCCGCAAGGAGCTTGTTGCCACGTCCTCTCATCTTCGCAGGTGTGGGCCGCTGGTATTTGAACCGGATGCCCTGGGCACGTAGCTGTGAAAATATCCCGGGGTCGTCGAACCCGGTGACCGACAGCCGGGCGCCCCCGGTGTAAAGAATCGACGATCCTGTATTCTGCGGGAGACCCCAGCCCCGCATCAACTTTTCGCCCGGCAGCACAGGGAAACCAATGCCGTTCTGGCAGCGATAGACCGGTCCTTCTATGAAGCCGAGCGCCGTCTCGATGGTTTGATCGCCCCGGTTGGCAAAATCGGGCGGCCCGAACTCCCCGCATGTATCCTCGGTCGGGTTGACCGGCGCGATTCGCGACAGGATGGCAAGATCGCTGTCGTCGCCCTTGAACTGGTAGGACGTGGCAAAGAGCTGGGGGTTAGCGCCCTGCACAGGCAACCGGTAGACAATGATGGGTTGCGTCAGCAGGCGCTCGGCTTCCGGACTGCGGGAGATCGGCATCTGCGGGGTGCCGCGATCCAGGGGCGGAGGGATGATGACACCGCGCTCGATCGTCCCGAGACCGGCCAGTGCAACCGGCGTCCAGCTTGGCGGAGAATAGGCGGTCAGGGCCGACAATTTCACAAGAAACGCGCGAGTCCTGAGGCTGACCGGATCGCCGACCATCACCGGCGGCTGATTGCCGACCGAAACCTCTTCGGCACTGACCGCCTTGACCCGATAGCCGGCAATGCATTGGGTAACCGGGCCAAAGCGCGATTCTTCACGTGGGGGAGGCGGAATGGCGCGAACCGGTGGTGCGACGATCCCGGGCGCCAGCGCCAATGCCCCAATGGCGAGGCGCCCCAATGCCGATTGCCAGCTCGATTCAGGCACTCTTGCCCCCGCTTGGACGTCAGAACGGAATATCGTCGTCCAGATCGTCGGCAATGTCGCGCGAGGAGCCGCCACCGCTGCCCCAGTCTCCACCGCCGCCGCCGCCGGAGCGTTGCTGATTGCCGCCCCAGTCATTGCCGCCGCCTGAACGCTGGCCGCCGCCACCGCCCGGCGCGCTGTCGAGCATGGTGAGCACGCCGCCCATGCCGCCCACCGACACCTCGGTGGAGTAGCGATCGTTGCCCGAGGCGTCCTGCCACTTGCGGGTGCGCAGCTGGCCTTCGATGTAGACCTTGCTGCCCTTGCGCAGATACTTCTCGGCGACGCCGACCAGACCATCGGACTGCAGCACCACAGTGTGCCACTCGGTGCGTTCCTTGCGCTCGCCGGTCTGGCGGTCCTTCCAGGTCTCGGAGGTGGCGATCCTGAGGTTGGCGATGCGGCCGCCGTTCTGGAAGCTCTTGACCTCGGGATCCTGACCCAGATTACCGATCAGGATGACCTTGTTGACGCTGCCTGCCATGTAAAATTCCCCGTCCCGCTACAATCCGAGCGCCACTGCGCTCCAATAGGTGATTCCAGCAGCGATGTAGGCCAGCGCGAAAAGATAAGCGAGCATGAAGGCGGGCCATTTCCACCCGTTTGTTTCGCGCCGTGCCACTGCGATGGTGGAGAGGCATTGCGGGGCGAAGACAAACCAGGCGAGGAAGGCCAGCGCCGTCGGCAGGCTCCAGTGCGCCTTGAGCTGGGCGCCCAGCCGGTTCGCGGTCACGGCCTGGTCGGGCGAATCGACGGCATAGGTCGTCGCCAGCGATGAGACGGCGACTTCGCGCGCCGCCATGGCCGGGATCAGCGCCAGCGCCATGTCGCGATTGAAGCC
>JAYRPK010000249.1:0-10555 GCA_041911195.1 Novosphingobium sp.
CTCCGGCATCGATCTCCATGCCGCGCGCATCGCAGCCGCGCTCGCGCAGCGCCTCCAGCAGCACCCCGTCGCCGCAACCGACATCGAGCACCCGCGATCCGGGCGCAACGTGCTGAGCGATGATCGCTAGATCGCGGCGCAACGCGGTCATTGCCCTAGGAACCCCGCCACCACCCGGTCGAGCGCAGGCACGTCAAGCAGGAAGCTATCGTGGCCGAACGGAGCGGACAGCTCGACGAAGCTCACCGGCGCGCCCGCGGCGTTGAGCGCGTGGGCGATCCGGCGGGAGAGTTCGGTGGGATAGAGCCAGTCCGAATCGAAGCTCACCACGCAGAAGCGCGAGGTGTTGCCGGCAAAGACGTCGGCCAGCCTGCCGCCATGATCCTCGGTGAGGTCGAAATAGCTCATCGCCCGGGTGAGGTAGAGGTAGCTGTTGGCGTCAAACCGTTCGGTGAAGATCGAGCCCTGGTGGCGCAGGTAGCTTTCCACCTGGAAATCAGCGTCGAAGCCGAAGGTCTTGGCCTCCCTGTCCTGCAGCCGGCGGCCGAATTTCTGGGTCAGGCTCTCTTCCGACAGGTAAGTGATATGCGCCGCCATCCGCGCGACGGCGAGGCCGGAATCGGGCGCCTTACCGGTGCCGTAGTAATTGCCGTCCTGCCAGGCAGGATCGGCGACAATCGCCTGTCGGCCGACTTCCTGAAAGGCGATATTCTGCGCCGGCATGGTGGCAGTGGCGCTGATCGGCAGCACGCGCGCGGCCACGTGCGGCCAGTTGGCGGCCAGGCTCAATGCCTGCATCCCTCCCATCGAGCCACCGACCACGGCGTAAAGACGTTCGATCCCCAGTGCCTCCAGCAGCAGCACCTGCGCGCGCACCATGTCGCGGATGGTGAAGACCGGAAAACGCATGGCCCAGGGCTTACCGTCCGGACCGGGGCTTGCCGGCCCGGTCGAGCCCATGCAGCCGCCGATGACATTGGCGCAGATGATGTAGAAGCGGTCGGTATCGATCGGCTTGCCCGGCCCGACCATGCGCGCCCACCAGCCCGGCTTGCCGGTGATCGGGTGCGGGCTGGCAACGTGCTGATCGCCCGAGGTTGCATGGCACAGCAGGATCGCGTTGTCTTTCGCCGCCGAAAGCTCCCCATAGGCCTCATATGCGATGCGCACGCCCGGCAATTCCTGCCCGCTGTCGAGCGGCAGGGGCTGGGCGAGGTCGATGGTCTCGCTGGAGGTCTTGATGGGCGCAGTGGCCATGGCTCGCGCGACTTGGGCATATCAAGAGGCACTGTCAATCCGCGTGGCAACTGCTAAGGGCCAGCGCGCAATGGCAAAGGCACCCAAACCCAAGAGCTGGATCGAGGCGATCCATGCCTATGTCCCCGGCAAGAGCGCCGGCGCGGACGGGCGTCCGCTGGTCAAGCTGTCGGCCAACGAGAACCCGCTGGGCACCAGCCCGGCGGCGCTGGCGGCGCGCGCATCTGCGGCGATCCCCTCGCTCTATCCCGATCCGGACAGCACGGCGCTGCGCGAGGCGCTGGGCAAGGTGCACGGGATCGACCCCGCGCGGATCATCTGCGGCACCGGCTCTGGCGAGCTGCTGGAAATCGCCGCCGCCGCATTCGCCGGGCCCGGCGACGAAGCCATCTACGTGCGCTTCGGCTTCTCGCTCTACGACATCGTCATCCGCCGCTGCGGGGGCATGCCGGTGATCGCGCCCGATGTAGACTATGGCACCGATGTCGATGCCCTGCTGGCGCTGGTCTCCGACAGGACCCGGGTGGTCTTCGTCGCCAACCCGAACAACCCTACCGGCTCGTTCCTGCCGAGGGGCGAAATCGCCCGGCTGCACGCGGCGCTGCCCGAAGACGTGCTGCTGGTGCTCGACCAGGCCTATGCCGAATATGTTTCGCCGGAAGACGACGACGGCGGGCTGGAATTGGCCGCAAGCACCGAAAATGTGCTCGTCACCCGCACTTTCTCCAAGGCCTATGGCCTTGCCGGCGAGCGTGTCGGCTGGGCAACCGGGGCACCTAGCCTGATCGACGCCCTCAATCGCATTCGCGGGGCCTTCCCCATCGGCAACGGCGCGCAGGCGACCTGCCTCGCCGCGGTCGAAGACCAGGCCTTCGTCACCCGCTCGCGCGAGCATAACGCCACCGAACGCGCCCGCTTCCTCGAAGCGATCGAGGCCTTGGGCAACCACGGCATCCGCCACGTGCCGAGCGAGGCCAATTTCGTGCTGCTGCTGTTCGAGGGCGCGCTGACCGGCGAGGCGGCCTACAACGGCCTGGCCGAACGCGGCTATATCACCCGCTGGCTCCCCGGCCAGGGCCTGCCCCACGGCGTGCGGATCACCATCGGCACGGCCGGGCAGATGGACGCAATCGCGGTGGCCCTGCGCGAAATGGCCCAGGAAGCAGCAAAGGCTCCGGCACCATGAGCTTCCAGCGCATCGCGATCATCGGCCTGGGCCTGATGGGCGGCTCGATCGGGCTCGGGATCAAGGCCTATATCCCCGGCGCGACCACCACCGGCTTCGACGCAAACCCCGACCACCGCCGTCGCGCCGCCGAGCGCGGGCTGACCGATCGCGTCTGCGACAGCGCCAGCGAGGCGGTTCGCGATGCAGAGCTGGTGATCTTCTGCGTGCCTCCCGGCGCAATGGGCGCGGCGGCGCGCGAGATTGCCCACGCCTTGCCCGAAGGCGTGCTGATCAGCGATGTCGGCTCGTGCAAGCGGGCGGTTGCCGATGCCCTGTCAGAGGCGCTTCCCGGCGTCGCGATCATTCCCGCGCACCCGGTGGCCGGCACCGAGAACAGCGGTCCTGACGCCGGTTTCGCCGAGGTCTTCCAGAACCGCTGGTGCATCGTCACGCCGACACCCGATTCCAGTCCGCACCTGCTCACCCGGCTGACGCTGTTCTGGGAAGCGCTGGGGGCCAATGTCGAGCTGATGGACATCGACCACCACGACCTGGTGCTCGCGGTCACCAGCCACTTGCCGCATCTCATCGCCTATACCATCGTCGGCACCGCTTCCGACCTCGAGGAAGTGACGCGGAGCGAAGTGATCAAGTATTCGGCCGGTGGCTTCCGCGATTTCACCCGCATCGCCTCGTCCGATCCCACCATGTGGCGAGACGTGTTCCTCGCCAACAAGGAAGCGGTGCTGGAAATGCTCCAGCGCTTCACCGAGGACCTGACGGCGCTGCAACGCTCGATCCGGGTGGGCGACGGCCAGGCGCTGTTCGACCACTTCACCCGCACCCGCGCCATCCGCCGCTCGATCATTGCCGAGGGCCAGGACGATTCGCGGCCGGACTTCGGGCGGAGCGACCACGGGAAGGAATAAATCCTCCGCGAGCTTTGCTCGGGGAGGATTAAAGCTCTTCCGCCTTCATCAAAAAGATCGCCTTCACCGGCTCGTGCGCGGCCATGCGGGTGAGCAGTAGGTCGAGCTCCTGCTCGGCCATGACAATGCCCTGGTGCGCCGGGCGGACGAAGCCCATGTCGGCCATGTGGCGGTTGAAGGCCAGCAGGTGGTCGAAAAAGCCGAAGGCATTGAGGAGTCCGACGGGCTTGGCGTGATAGCCAAGCTGTGCCCAGCTCACCGCTTCCCACAACTCGTCCATGGTGCCGACCCCGCCGGGCAGGGTGAGGAACCCGTCCGAGAGCTCGGTGAAGGCCAGCTTGCGCTCGTGCATGCCCTTGACCACGCGCAGCTCGGTACAATCGTAATTGGCGACCTCGCCGTTCACCAGCGCCTCGGGGATCACGCCGATCACTTCGCCGCCAGAGGCCAGCGCCGCGCCGGCGACCGCGCCCATCAGGCCCAGCCGGCCGCCGCCATAGACCACGCCGATCCCGCGCCGGGCGAGTGTTTCGCCCACTTCGCGGGCAAGGTCCATGAAGCGCACGTCGGCGGGCGTGGCCGAGCCGCAATAGACGGCGATGCGCTTCATTTCCGGATATCCTCCTGCATCGCCCGGGCGGTCGCCATGGCGCTCTGCAATACGGCGGGCAGACCCGCTCCGGGATGCGTGCTCGCACCCACCAGATAGACGTTCTTCAGCTTGCCATCCCGGTTGTGCGGACGGAACGGACCGCTTTGGCCCATCAGCGGCTCGAGGCCGAACGGGCTGCCGTTGTGGGCATTCATGTCGAGCGCGTAATCGCGCGGGGTGTAGTGGAACCTGGTGACAATGCGATCTTCGAGATCGGGGATCAGCCGGCGTCCCACTTCGTCGAGAATGCGCCTTTCGATCATGGGGCCGGTCTGCTCCCAGTCAATCGGCAGCTTGCCCTGGTTGGCCACCGGGATCATCGCACGAAACGTGCTCATGCCCGGGGGCGCCATGCTATCGTCGGTGACGGAGGGATGATCGAGGAACAGGATGAAATCGCGCGGCAGCACGCCATGTTCGAATAGATCGGTCAGCAGCGGCTTGTAGCGATTGCCCAGCAGCACCGTGCGGTGGGGAATTCCCGGCCAGCCGCCCTCCAGCCCGAAATGGACGACGAACATCGATGGCGACCAGTGCTTGCGGACAAGGCTTCGCGCCATTTCGCCGCCGCGCTGGGTTCCGGCGAGGAGATCGCGGTAGGAGTGGACCACGTCGGCATTGCTGGCCACGGCATCGAACCGTTCGCGCCAGCCGCTGACGCATTCCACTTCGCTTGCCCGGTCACCCAGCGTGTGGATATGCAGCACCGGGTCCTTCAGCCGCAAGCTGCCGCCCAATTGCTCGAACAGCGCGGCCATGGCCGAGGTCAGCTTGCCGAAACCGCCCTTCGGCCACCAGACCCCGCTTTGCTGCTCCATCGCATGACGGATCGCCTGAAGCGCCCTTGCCGTCACCGGATTGGCGCCGATCATCAGCATCTCGGCGGTCAGCGCCTCGCGCAGCCGCTGGCCCTTGACGTGGCCGGCCACCATCGAATGCAGCGAACGCCAGAACTGGTTGCGCGCCAGCCGGGGCAGGGCGCGAAGCACGGAAGGCACGCTCATCAGCGCCGAAGTACCGATCGGCACGGTCCCGTCCTTCAGCACCTGCGCGGCGTAATGCGCATATTCCTCGTAACCGGCCGCATCCTCAGGCATGACCCGGGCCAGCTCGTGCCGCAGCGCCGCCTCGTCGGCGTAGTAATCGAAGGTGCCGCCATCGGGCCAGTTGAACCGCGTGGCGGGCGATACCGGCAATAGTTCGACATCGTCGGCCAGCCGGCGGCCCGCCAACTGCCACAGGTCGTCGAAGCTGGCCGGATCGATCAGCGCCATGGGCCCGCTCTCGAAGGTGAAGCCCTCGCGCTGCTGCGAACTTGCATAGCCGCCCGGGTGATCGCGCGCTTCCATCAGAGTGCAATCGATCCCGGCGGCCTGCAGCCGGATGGCAAGCGCCAGTCCGCCCAGCCCCGCGCCGATCACGCAGGCGCGCGTCAAGCGAGGCTCCGGCGAAAGGCGGCGGGCTGGATCCAGGGTGCGGGCATCGATCAGTGGTTTAGGGACAAGGTGGGTTCGCCGCAACGGCTTAGAGCGGCGTTTGCTCCGGCTTGGCTTATGAGCGCCCTTGCGGCATGAACCCGCCATGCCCGAGATCGACATAGTCCCCGCAAGCCTCGACGATGCCCCTGAAGTGGCGGAACTTTATGCGCACCACGTGCTGCACGGCACAGCCTCGTGGGAACTGGTTCCGCCCGATGCCGGCGAAATCGCGCAGCGCATGCGCAAGGTGCTGGATCATGGCTGGCCATGGCTTCTGGCGCGCGACAAGCAGAGCGCGATCCTGGGATTTGCCTATGCCGGCCAATACAACCCGCGCGCCGGATATCTCTATGCCTGCGAAAACAGCATCTACCTGCGCCATGACATGCTGGGCCGGGGGATCGGCTCGAAACTGCTCGCCGCGCTGCTCGAAGCCTGCAAGGCCTGCGGCTTTCGCCAGGTGATCGCCGGGATCGCCGGGACCGAGCCCGGATCGCAGGCGCTGCACGCCAAATTCGGCTTCGTCGAAGTGGGCCGCCTCAAGAGCGTCGGACGCAAACAGGGTCAATGGCTGGACGTGCTCTACATGCAGCGCGCGCTAGGCCAGGGCGACCAGACACCTCCAGACAAGGAACCGGAAAATGCCTAGCCTTCTGCCCCATCGCAAGGCGCTGGTCGCCAGCCTGTTCGTCTGGGCCTATTCCGGCTTCATCCTCTATGCCATGCGCCGCCCGCCGATCTGTCCCTGCGGCACGATCAGCTTTTGGCACGGCCTGGTGCAGTCGCCCCAGAACAGCCAGCAGATCGCCGACTGGTACACCTTCAGCCATGTGATCCACGGCCTGCTGTTCTATGCCGCGGCGCACCTGCTGTGGCGCAAGTGGCGCGTGTTCGACGGCGCCCCGGCGCGCTGGGCACTGCCCATCGCCATCGCCATCGAAGCGAGCTGGGAGTTCCTTGAAAACTCGCCGCTGATCATCGACCGCTACCGCGCGGTGACCATGAGCTATGGCTATTCGGGCGATTCGATCCTCAATTCGCTGGCGGACATCGGCTGGATGGTGCTGGGCTTCTGGGCCGCGGGCAAGCTGCCCTGGAAGGTGAGCCTTGCCATCGGCATTGCCTTCGAGCTGTTCACTCTCGTCATGATTCGCGACAACCTGACGCTCAACGTGCTGATGCTGGTCTGGCCGGTGGAGGCGATCAAGAACTGGCAGGCCTTGGCCTAGGCCGGGCAGTAAGGGAATGGTCATGCGCCGTGACGTAAACAACAGCATGCAACCGCTTCGTCCCCTCGCCCTTGGCCTTGCCGCGCTTGCCGCCGCCCTGTCCGTCAGCGCTCGAGCCGAGCCAGACGTCCAGATTTCGCACGAGCCCCCCACGGAAGAGCCAAGTGCCTTCGATGGCGATTTCTTCATCGTCACTGCCGGCGTCATCGCCCTGCCGAGCTACGAGGGATCGAACGACACCGCAGTGCTGCCCGCCGGGGCGATTGCCGGCCGGCTGGGCGGCGTCGGCATCAATCCGCGCGCGGCGGGCTTCGCGCTGGACCTTGTGCCCGACAAGGAGGGCGCGCGCGCCGGCCTGAGCCTGGGGCCGGTGATCCGCCTGCGCACCAACCGGTCGGGCCGGATCAAGGATCCGGTCGTCGCCCAGTTGGGCAAGCTGCCCAAGGTGTTCGAGGCCGGCGTGCAGGCGGGCGTGTCCTTGCGCCGGGTGTTCAACCCGCACGACCAGCTCTCGATCGGCGCCGACATGCGCTGGGACATTTCCGGCAAGGGCAGCGGCCACATCATCGCGCCATCGATTTCCTACCTGACGCCGCTCAGCCGCAAGATGGTGGCGGGAGCGCTGCTTTCCGCCGAAGTGGCAAACAGGGACTACGCCCGCTTCAACTATGACGTGACCCCGGCGGGCAGCATTGCCAGCGGCCTGCCGGTCTATACCGCGCGTGGCGGGCTCAAGGCCGTCAACCTGGGCATGTTCGTGGCCCGCGATCTCAACGGCAACCTGCTCGACGGCGGCCTGCTGATCGGCGGCGGGGCCATGTACACCCGCCTCACCGGCAGCGCCGCCGAAACCCCGCTGACCAGCATTCGCGGCAGCCGCAACCAGTGGTTCTTCGGCGGCGGGCTGGGCTATGTATTCTGACGCACACTTGATCCATCGCAACGACCTCGCCATCGTCCGGAGCTAGCCGCATCCTGTCCTGTTGCGGCCGGAGAGGAGAGGGACCATGGGCAACACAATCGATCCGACCGCCTGGTCGTCCCTGCTGCTGGGGCTCTATACCCTGTTCGCCGGCATCGGCGCGCTGCGCAATCCCGACACCTGGCGCAAGATGATCGAGGAAGTGAATGTCTCGCCGGCGCTGCAACTGGTCGCCGGCCTGCTCGAAATGGTATTGGGCGCGGCGGTCTATCTGGCCAATCCGTGGATTCCAGCCGATATCCTCACCTGCATCCTCAGGACGATCGGCGGCGTCATGATCATCGAGGCGCTGGCGGTGATCGGCTTTTGCGACATCTATGCCGGCTTCTGGCTCAAGAACCTGACGCACATGCATCGCGGCTGGGCGCTGTTCACCGTGCTGATGGGCTTGGCCCTGAGCATTGCCGGCACCGTGCGCTTTCACTGACGCGCACCCCGGACGTCCGGTCATCCGCCATTCATCGGCCCGACGGCACCTTTGATCCGCAACGGGGATCGAAGGGTAATCGAGGGGGCTGTGTCCATGCCTAGTTTCGCGCGCGCGCTGTTCGGCCTGATGATGCTCGCCGGATTGATCGCATCGCCGGTTCAGGCCCAGTCGAATCCGTCGCTGACTGCCTTCGAGCGCGGCATCGACCTGGGCGACAGCCGGACCCGCGAGGAATCGGCCCGGCTGAGGATCCAGTCGATGCGCGTCGATGCCAGGGTCCATGGCCGGACCGCCGACGTCACGCTGGAAATGACCATCGGCACGGAAAGCCGGACTGCCGACGAAGTACGCCTGGCGCTCAACCTGCCGCCCGATGCCGTCGTCACCGGCTATGCGCTCGATGTCGGCGGGCGGATGATCGAAGGTTCGCTGCTCGACCAGCCCAAGGCGCGCAATGTCTATGAGGACGAAGTGCGCCGCGGAATCGATCCGGGGCTGGCGGAAGTGACCGCGCAGAACCAGTTCCAGACCCGCATATTCCCGGTGACGCCCGACCACCCCCGCCGCTTCCGCATGAGCTTTTCCGCGCCGTTCGATCCGGAACGCGGGCTTGTCCTGCCGCTTGTCAGCGCCGCGCCGGTGGGCATGCTGACTGTTACGGTCCATGCGGAAGGCTATGCCAGTGCTCCCGATGTGCAGTTCGGCGGGCGCAAGCTGCCGCTGATCAAGCAGGGCCAGGCATGGGCCGTCGAGCTTTCGCAGAATGGGGCCATTTTGACCGGGGACCTGGCGATCTCGGGCGGCCAGCCAGCCGGCAAGCTGGCGGTGTCGCGCCATGCTAATGGCCAGATGTTCTTCCAGATCGACGATCCCGGCGACGGCTCGAAACCCGCGCTGCAACAGGGCGGACGACTGCGCGTCTACTGGGACCGTTCGCTTTCGCGCCGCGACGACCGGCTCGACAAGGAAGCCGAACTGCTCGATGCCTTGGTCAAGGCCATGGGCGTCAGCGCCGTCGATCTGGTGACTTTCGCCAGCGACCGGCCGACCGTGAGCACTTTCGCCGGCGGGGCAGGCTTGAAGGCGGCGCTGAATGCAATCACCTATCGCGGCGGCACCTCCTATGCCGGGCTGGGCGATCTTGGGTTTCCGCCTGCTGGCATGTGCCTGCTGTTCAGCGACGGCGGGGTGACAATCGATCATGCCGCCGAATTCTCGCCCGATTGCCGGCTGACCGCGATCTCCTCCGCGCCCGAGGCAAATGGGGCGAGGCTGGGCCGCATGGCGCAGGCCTCGCGCGGGGAATTCGTCCGGCTGACGCCCGACAACGGCGCGGAACTGGTGCAGCGGTTGCTGCGCCCGGCTGTCGCGGTCGTCTCGGCGCGCGACGGCAGCGGCCGGCGGCTCAGATTCCGCTCGCTCCCCGCGCCGCAGGGTGGTTGGCGCCTCGTCGGCGAAATGCCCGAAAGCGGCCCGGTCGTGCTACACATCGCCGGTTTCGGCAGGGGGCTGATGGAGCAGGTCTATGGCGAAAGCACTCCCGCCCCCGCAATGCTCGATGCCCCCGGCGCGTTGTGGGCGGCGCAGCGGCTGGGCGAGCTTGAGGACAACCCGGATGCGCACGATCGCATGGTCGCTCTGGCGCGCAAGTTCCGCGTCGCCGGGCCTGCGATGGCCTTCCTCGTGCTGGAAACGCCGCAGCAATACCTAAGCGCCGATATCACCCCGCCGGAGGGCTTTTCCAAGGAATGGATGGAAGACTGGCGCAAGGCCAGGGACGCACAGAAGCAATCCAAGGCCCAGGCTCGCACCGACCGCCTCAATTTCGTTTTGCAGCAGTGGAACGAGCGCAAGCAGTGGTGGAACAGCAAGTTCACCACCCGGCCCCGGCCCAAGCCGCGCGCCGGCCATGGCGGTGAGCGAGACCGGTTCGCGGCAGAAGCCGCCGAGCGTCCAACCGCTGGAGTGCCGCCGCCTCCACCCCCACCCCCGCCGGTTGCTGCCCCCGCGCCTTCGAACCAGCGGGAAGAGCGGCCCAGGCTGGATGACCGGTCGCAGGGGCGGGCGAATGCCGCCTCCGGCGCGGACGACGGCAATGTCGTGGTCACGGCCCGCCGCATGGAATCGCGCAATGAGGATGAGCCTTTCACGGCCGATGGCGACAGCCGCAATCGGCGTGGCGCTACCATCGGGCTGAACATCGGCGATACGTTGTCGAAGCAGCCCTATATCTCAGCCCTCGGCGCGGCGAAGCCGCAGGACCGGATGAAGGTTCTCGCCGAGGAAGAGCTGAAGTACGGCAGCCTGCCGGCCTTCTATCTCGACACCGCAGAATGGTTCCGGGTGAATGGCGATGCGGCGACTTCCGCGCTGCTGTTGCTGTCCGCGCTCGAACTGCCCGGCTCCGACGACGAAACCCGCCAGATCGTC
>JAYRPK010000250.1:0-3153 GCA_041911195.1 Novosphingobium sp.
CTCCATGAAACAGGCCGCCAGCCGCCCGAGGCCGCCGTTGCCCAGCGCCGCGTCGGGCTCAAGCTCTTCCAGCGCGGCGAGATCGAGCCCGTGGCTTTTCAACGCCTGCTCGATCTCGCGGGTCATGCCCATGTTGGCCAGGGCATCGCGCAGCAGCCGGCCGATGAGGAATTCGAGGCTGAGGTAATAGACCCGCTTGCCCTTGGCGGCATAGGTGCGGCGGGTGGATTCCATCCAGCGGTCGATCACATCGTCACGTAGGGCGAGGACTGCGGCGGTGAACCAATCATGCGGCCTTGCGGCCTGTTCGTCCTTGCCTACGCGATGGCGGAGCACATCGACGATCCTGGCGTCGAAACCCAGTTTGTGGCCTGGCTGGTCAGCGGACAATAGCGACACCCCGTTGGACTAACATGCCCTTTTGCGAATCCGGCTCCCGAAAGGGAGGCTAAGCGATCGAGTGCTATTGTGCAATGCAGCATATTTTGAAACAAGAGCGCATGGACTCAAGGCAACCATGGTGGCGCGGCGCGGCGATCTATCAGGTCTATCCGCGCAGCTTCCAGGACAGCAATGGCGACGGCGTGGGCGACCTTCCGGGGATCGCCAGCCGGCTGGAGCACATCGCCTCGCTGGGCGTGGACGCAGTTTGGATCTCGCCCTTCTACACCTCACCGATGCGCGATTTCGGCTATGACGTATCGGACTATTGCAATGTCGATCCGGTTTTCGGGATGCTGGCCGAATTCGACGCCCTGCTGGCCAAGGCGCATGCGCTGGGCCTCAAGGTCATCATCGACCAGATCTTCGCCCACACTTCCGATCTGCACCCCTGGTTCGCCGAAAGCCGCGCCAGCAAGGCCAATCTGCGCGCCGACTGGTACGTCTGGGCCGATCCGAGGAATGACGGCACCCCGCCGAACAACTGGCAAAGCGTATTCGGCGGCCCGGCATGGACCTGGGACGCGCGGCGCGGGCAGTATTACATGCACACCTTCCTAAAGGAGCAACCGCAGCTGAACGTGCACAACCCGGCGGTGCAGGACGCACTGCTGGCGGTCGCGCGGTTCTGGCTGGAACGCGGCGTGGATGGCTTCCGGCTCGATGCGCTCAACCACGCGATGCACGACCGGCGCCAGCGCAACAATCCCGCCGCGCCGTACAAGGGTAAACCGCGCACCCGCCCCTTCGACTTCCAGCGCAAGGTCCACAGCCAGTCCCAGCCCGAGATGCTGGGCTTCGTCGAGCGCATCCGGTCGCTGTGCGATCTCTATGGCGCGATCCACACCGTGGCGGAGGTCGGCGGGGACCAGCCGCTGAAGGAGATGAAGGCCTTCACTCAGCCGGGCCGGCTCTCCAGCGCCTATGGCTTCGACTTCCTCTATGCCGATGCGCTGACGCCGGAACTGGTGCGCAAGGCCATGTCCCAATGGGGCGAGGAAGACGGCTGGCCAAGTTGGGCTTTCGAAAACCACGACGCTCCCCGCGCCGTTTCGCGCTGGTGCGCCCCCGAAGACGCAGACCGCTTCGCCAGCATGAAGATGGCCCTGCTGATGGCGCTGCGCGGCAATGTCATCCTCTATCAGGGCGAGGAACTGGGCTTGCGGCAGGACGAGATCCCCTTCGAACTGCTGCAGGATCCGGAAGCCAGGGCCAACTGGCCCCTCACCCTCTCCCGCGACGGCGCCCGCACCCCCATGCCCTGGACACGCGGCCGCAACGCCGGTTTCACCAACGGCCAACCGTGGCTGCCGCTGAGCGAGGGCAACATGGCTAGATGCGTCGATAGTCAGCAGAACGATGCGGCATCGCTGCTGAACTGGACCCGCCGGCTGTTCGCCCTGCGCCGCGATGCGCCGGCCCTGCGGCATGGCCGGCTGACAAGGCTGACTGCTTCGGGCAGCCTTTTGGCCTTCGAGCGCATCCATGACCAACAGCGCCTGCTGTGCCGCTTCAACCTCTCTCCCGACCCTTGCGAGCCGGGCGCGCTGCCCCGCTCGGCGAAACTGCTGCTTTCGGTAAACAATGGAACGCCCACCCTCCTGCCCGGTTATGGAGCGGTGCTGCTGACGGCCTGAGCTTCATGTTGCATTGCACAACGAAAGGAGTCATCCTCCCGCGCGATGACAAGCAGTTCGGACCTGTGCCAGCGCCTTGCCGATTTGCACCGCCGCACGGCGGATTCGCCGCTGTTCAATCCGGTGTTCCAGTTGAGCCTGGACCTGTCGCGCAAGATCGAAGCGGGTGACCTGACGCTAAAGGGCGTCGCGGCGCTGGTCGCAGAGCTGGAATGCGAGGGCCTGCAAAGCCGCGCGAACCGGTTGGTCCACTTGCTCTCACCCGTGAACGCGGATGAAAACCGGCGCATGTTCACTGCGCTGGCGGGAGAGACAGGACAGTTCGAGGCATTTTCCGCGCGCTGGGCAAAGCCGCTGTTCCACGTCGTTTTCACGGCCCACCCCACCTTCCTGTTGAGCCCGGCCCAGAGCGATGCCGTTGCCCAGGCCGCCAGCAGCGGGAACGTGTCCGAAGGCACCGTTTGTATTGCCGATCCTGCTCGCCCTTCGATCTCGCTCGACTATGAACACGATGAAGCCATGGCCGCGCTTGGCCGTGGCCAGGCGGCGCGGGACGAGATCAACGCGCTGCTGTTGCAGCAGGCGGCTCGGCAATGGCCGGACCAATGGCGCAGCCTGCGGCCCATGCCATTCCGTTTC
This sequence comes from Novosphingobium sp., assembly GCA_041911195.1. GTDB lineage: Bacteria > Pseudomonadota > Alphaproteobacteria > Sphingomonadales > Sphingomonadaceae > Novosphingobium. The sequence continues at coordinate 2,718 of JAYRPK010000250.1, forward strand.
GCCACCTGGGTCGGCTACGACATGGACGGCCGCACCGACATCTCCTGGTCGACCAGCATCCGCTATCGCCTCAAGGAAAAGGCGCTGCGGCTTGCTGCCTATGCGCGCCACCTCGAGCGCATCGATCCCGCCTCGCCGCCGCTTGCCACCTTGCAGGCGGCCCAGGCCCATGCCGAAGAATTGGCGGTGCTGTTTGCCCAGGATCTATCAGATCCCGCAACGCTGTCGGCAGCGGCGAACCGGCTCACCGCCGATGCGCCCGGGCGGCTGGTTTCGCTTAGCCCGATCATCGAGCAGGTTGAACAGGCGGCGCAATCGGCGGATGAGCAGGCGGCGCGCGCCCTGCTCGTGCTCGCCGCCGCCATGCGGTGCGACGGTCTGGGCATGGGCGGCATCCACTTCCGGGTGAATGCCTCGCAGCTCCACAACGCCATTC
>JAYRPK010000251.1:0-28056 GCA_041911195.1 Novosphingobium sp.
CGTGAGCGTGCGCGAAGGGAAGAACTGGAACTGCAGGGGCGATCAGCTTCTCCGCGGCGCGCGGCGCGACCACAGCGCGCGCAGGCGCTTGCCGACATTCTCGACGAACCGTTCGAGCGCGCCGATCGGCTGGCCGCCGGGAACGAAAGCAATGCGCCAGTACATCCACAGGATCAGCGCGGCGAACAGGACATAGGGGCCCCATTGCACCAGCAGCGGATCGCCACGCCCCTGGGCGACGGTGTTCTGTCCGTATTCGGCCACCTTGTGGAAAGCCGTCACCATCACCACCGAAAGGAACACGCCCAGCGCCGAGGTCGAACGCTTGGGCGGCACGGCCAGCGCCACCGCGAGCAGTGGCAGGAAAATCATCATCATCACTTCGACCAGGCGGAAATTGAGGCTGGCCTTGCTCGCCTGCCGCATTTCCTGGCTCGCCTGGTCGCTCCAGCCGATCCGCAGCAATTCGGGCAGGACATATTCCCGCTCGCCGCCACCGCGCTGGCGGAACTTCTCGATCGCCGGCAATTCGATCGGCAGATCGTGGCGGGTGAAGCTGAGGACCCGCGGGGTGCTGCCGGGGTTGTCCTGGATGATCTGGCCCTCGTTGAGGCGCAGGATGATGGTGTCGGGATTGTCGCGCAGGGCGAGGAACTGGCCTTCGCGGGCCGAGATCGACAGGACCTGTCCCTTGTCGTTGGCGATGCGCGCGAAGATGCCCTGCAGCCGCCGCCCCTCGTCCTGGCTCTGCTCGATGCGCAGCGCCATGCGGTCCTGCAGGGTAGTGAACTCGCCGACCTTGATCGAGGCGCCCAGCGCTCCGGAGCGCAACTCGTATTGCAACTGCTCGTAATAGTAATGCGACATCGGCTGGAGATAGCCGACGATCAGCAGGTTAACGCCCATCAGTACGCCGCAAATCAGGTAGGGCATGCGCAGCAGCCGGTTGTAGCCGAGACCGACGGCTCGCATGACGTCTAGCTCGCTCGATGTCGCCAGCTTGCGGAAGGCGAGCAGGATGCCCAGCAACATGCCCAGCGGGATCGCATTGCCGGCATATTCGGGCAGAAGGTTCGCCAGCATGCGGAACACGATGCTGACCGGCCCGCCTTCGGTCGCCACGAAGTCGAACAGCTTGAGCATCTTGTCGAGAATGAGCAGCGAGGCCGCGATGACGAACACCGCCAGCATCGGCATCACGGTCAGCCGGAAGATATAGCGATCGGTGGCGGTGATGAATTTCACGAAGCTTGTCTGCAAACCCGGGCCGGGAGGAAACTCACCTAGGCGCTAAGCGGGAATACGGCAAGCGGTGTGGCAGGCTCAGGCCTTCTCCAGCGTGCATTGTAGCGGGTGCTGGTTCTGGCGGGCGAAATCCATCACCTGGTTCACCTTGGTCTCGGCGATCTCGTAAGGGAAGATGCCGCAGACGCCGATGCCCTTCTGATGGACGTGCAGCATCACGCGCGTCGCCTGTTCCAGGTCCATCTGGAAGAACCGACGCAGCACCAGCACGACGAATTCCATCGGCGTATAATCATCGTTGAGCATCAGCACCTTGAACAGGCTGGGCTTCTTCGGCTTGGCGCGGGTCTTGGTGGCGACGCCGGTCTGGTCCTGGCCAATGCCGTCCGCATCGTCCTCGCCGGCACAACGGACGAGGGGCTGGCGCGAATCTTGAATCGTGGCGCGAATGGACATGGACAAAGGATACCGCATCGACCGGTTAAGACAAGTTACCGGCAGCAACAAGCTGAATTAAAACAGCAAACGGGCCAGGCGGCTGGTGCCGCCCGGCCCGCGCAATTGGCTTGCCGGCTGGGGAGAGAGGAGGGAGGAAGCCGGCCCGCCGAAGATCAGGCGGCCTTCTTGACCTTGCTCACCGCCAGGCTGACGCGGCCCGAAATCGGCGCGACAGTGTCGTTGGCGAGCTTGAACACGGCCTTGGTGTTCTTCGAGCCGAGTGCCAGCGCGTCGTCGAAATTGCGGCGCAGGATTTCGCCCTGGAGCTTGAAGAAAGCGCCGGGGGTCTTGACCGCGGCCAGCGCCTTGACGTCGGCCTGGGCCACTTCGATCGCGGTCTTGGCTTCGGCGACATAGGTCTTGCCGAGGTCCTGCACGCCGGCGCCGAGGATCTTGCCGGATGCGACCAGAGCTTCGACATTGCCCTTGGTGAACTCACCGGCTTCGGCCAGTACAAGGCCGCCCTTGACGTAAGCGGCCTTTGCCTTGGCCTGGGCTTCGGCGACGATCTGCTTCACGCCGGCCGGCTTGGCGGCGGTCTTCTTGGTAGCCATGGGAATTTCCTTCGATGAAATGACGGGTTTCGATTTGGGAGCGGCCGGGCGCTTGGGCGCGGCTGCCTTTGCGGATTTCACGGGCTTGGCCGCCTTCTTGGCGGGCTTGGCGGGGGCGGGCTTTGCCGCCTTGGCCACGACCGGCTTTTCGGCCTTGGGTGCGGGAGCCTGCTTCCTTGCCTTGGGAGCGGTGCGCTTGGGCTTGACGGCCACGGGCAGCGGCTCGGGCTTGGCGGCGACCGGGGCCGGCGCGACTTCAGCCTGGTCGATCACCGGAACAGCTTCCGCAGCGGCGGCATAGGCCTTTTCCGCGGCATCGACGGTTTCGGTCGCTTCGCTTTCGGCCATGTCGATCTGCTCCTTGACGCAAGTAATGTTGCAGCGCAGCAAATAAGCGCTGCGCTTGCGAAGTCAAGTTGTTTTTGTGCAGTGCAGCATAGCTCGCAGTCAGGGCGCTCAGCGCATGGTCACATAGCGGCCCGGGGCGTCCTCGATCGTCGTATCGCCCTTGCAACCGGGCCTGCGCTTGCCGCGAACCGCGACTAGGAAAGGGTCGTGCGCGCTCAGCCATTCCAGCCAATGCGGCCACCAGCTTCCGTCCGTCTCGCTTGCACCGGCGGCAAATCCGGCGAAATCGCGCGCAGTTTCCGGCATGGTCCAATAGCTGCGCTTCTTCGCGGCGGGCGGATTGACCAGACTGCCGGCATGCCCGCCCCCGGCGAGCACGAAAGTGGTCGCGCCGCCAAAGTGCCGCGCTGCCTGCCACACGCTGTGCGGCGGCGCCAGGTGGTCCTCCCGGCCGGCCAGCACATAACCCGGCGTCATGATCCGGCCAAGCTCGATCGGGGTTTCCAGCAGGCTCAGCGAGCCCGGATCGACCAGTCGGTTGTCGCGATAGAGGTCGCGCATCCAGGCAGTCAGCCACCTGGCCGGAACGCTCGTGACATCGTCCATCCAGTGCAGCAGTGCGGACTGGCTCAACTCCTCGCCGAGCAGGTAGTGGCGCTCGGCATGGGCCCAGACCAGATCACCGGGACGCAACAGGTTGAATATCGCTGCCAGATAGCGTCCGTCGAGGTAACCATCGGGCGACAGTTCATCGACTGCACTGATCGTTGCGTCACCAATGAAATGGGCAAGGTCGCCAGGCTCGGAGAAATCGACCTGGGCGGCAAGGTAGGTTGCGCTCAGGACCTTGTCCGCTTCGCCGCGCCCCGCCAGCACGGCCAGCGTGGCGGCAAGCGTCGTTCCGCCCAGGCAATAGCCCAGGGCATGCACCCGGGGCACCGAAAGCCGCTTGCGAACATGGTCGATCGCATCGATCTGGGCGGTGGCATAGTGGTCCCAGCTTAGGCCGGCCATGCTCTCGTCCGCCGGTTTCCACGAAAGCATGAAAGTGGTGATGCCTTGTTCCACCGCCCAGCGCACAAAGCTGTTCTGGCTGTCGAGATCGAGAAGATAGAAGCGATTGATCCAGGGCGGGAAGATCACCAGCGGCGCCTTCAGCACCCGCGTCGATGCCGGGGAGTACTGGATCAGCTGGTAGAGCGGTGTTTCATGCACCACCTTGCCTGGTGTCGCCGCGATTTCGAGGCCAAGGCGGAAGGCATCGGGCGGGCTGTGGCTGATCTGGCCGCGCCGAAGATCGGCGAGCAGGCGGGCAATTCCTCCGATCAGGCTCGCGCCCCCGGTTTCGCGCGCGCGGGCCAGCACGTGCGGATTGGTCAGCGGGAAGTTGGCGGGGCTCAGCGCTCCGGCCAGTGCGCGCAGGACGAATTGCAGCCTTGCGCGCCTTGCCGGATCGAGCCCGTCCAGCGCGGCCGCCGCACCGGTCAGTTGCTCGAAGAACAGCAGGTAGGTCTGGTGGAGCATGGCGACCAGCGGCTGGTCGCGCCACAGGGGATCGTCGAAACGCGGATCCTGCCGCAGGGGCACGGCATTGCCGGTGGCATGGCCTTCCACCGCCGCCCACAGCGCTTCGGCCTGCTCGCGCCAGCCGGCGGGCGGCTTCAGTTCGCCCAGCGGCAGGTCTTTCAGGCCATTGGCCGCTAGTTGCAGCAAGAGCGCAAAGCGCTGGAAAAGGCGTTCGCCGCCAGGGCACGTGCCGCCGCCCGCTTCGGCAAGAAACTCGCGAACCATGGCGAGCACTTGCGACGCGACCTGCGTCCAAAGTGCCGCGCTATCGCCTTCGGTCGGTTCTTCGCCATCCACCGTCCCGCCATACACTGCCGACGCGAAATGTCATTCCATCGCCGGCAGCATCGAGGGGCAGATCAAAGGCCGGAAATGCCCGCCGCGCTCAGCGCGAACGGCACTGGGCCGTGCCGCGCTTTTCGTAGCTGGCATTGAACATCGGCATCGAACCGCCGCGCTCGCCGAAATCGTGGCCGTTGCCGATGTAGAGATCGAGCCCGGCTTCGCTGGCGCTCTCGCCGTAGGAATCGATGGTGAGGTCCTTCTTGCCCGTGCCCCAGACGGCATGGCCCATCAGGCGGGAATTGCCGCGGTTGCGGCTGTAGAAGCGGAACAGCGTCTGGCCGCACTGGCCGCTGTCACTCACGCTGACGCCGCAGAAATCGCGGCCGCACGGCGCGATGTCGATCATCTTGTAAACCCGCCCGCGCGCAGAATAACGCGCCTCGGGATCGTTGACCTGCCAGCGGCCAAAATAGGGCGATGCGGATGCGCCGCCCGATGGCGTCGAACTGGCAACGCCGGAAAAGCCCAGAGCGGCAGCGGCAACCGCGACGGCGCCGAGCAACGGCAGCCCGACCCTGGAATAAGAAAAGCGCTTCATGACCAACTCCCTCTGTTGGATGGATCAGGAACCATGGATGCCCCGGCGCCTGGAGAATGATGTAATTGTATCAGTGATTGGCAGGATTGTAATGCGCTAGGCTGTCGGGGCGCTGAACGGGGTTCTGGTGTGGAATGCCTCGCTGCTTAGCGCCCAATGCAGCGCGCCTGGCCGAGTCCGTAATAGTTTCCATTGAACAGCGGCATGCTGCCGGAGCGCGATTCAAAATCCGGCCTGCTGCCAACGTCGATCGAAATCTGGCGAATCTCCATGCCTTCCCATTCGTACTCGTCGTCAGGATGGTTCTTGTCGTAATAGGAAATGACCAGCACGGTCCTGCCCCTGCCCCAGACTGCCTGACCGCGAAGCTCGTCGTTGACGCGCTGGGGGCGGCTCTGGAAGCGGAACAGGGTGGCGCCGCAGCTGCCATTGTCGTTCACGCTGACTCCACACAGACCATTTCCGCAAGGCGCGATATCGATGGTCTTGTATGGCCGACCCCGGGCAGAGAGGCGCTGGCGCTCGCGCGCGTCGTGAATCTGCCACCGGCCATGGATCAACGATGTCGACCAGATTCGGCTATTGTCAGCGGTTGCGGAACTGGCCACGCCGGCGAACCCCAGCATCGTGGCAAGCGCCGCTGCGCCCAGCAGTTGCATCGACAAACGAATCTTCGAATGAGATAAGCGCTTCATGACTCCCCCCCTTGAAAAGCCTGGCCAGTCACCCTTTTCGCCCCGGCGCCTGGCGATTGCAATCATGCTGGCTGCAATCTGTGTCTTTCTATGGCTCACGGCTTACAAGGCGCTGAACGCGACATTCGACAACGAGGATTTTCCTGAAGCCCTGGCCATCAAGGTGGAACTGCTCCCGGTCATTTTCCCGATCCACATGTTTACTGGCGGCCTGGCATTGATCCTGGTGCCCTTGACCCTGGTGCTGCGCCCCTGGCCGCGGTTTCACCGGATCGCCGGACGGATTACCGCGGTCGACGTGGTGCTGGCAGGGATAACCGCCTTTCCCGTTGCCTGGGTGGAGCCGCTGACGCCCTGGTCGGCGGCGGGCTTCACCGCGCAGGCGATTGTCTGGATGACGCTACTGGCCCTGGCGATCCTCGCCATCCGTCGCGGCGAGGTGGAACGGCACCGGGCCTGCATGCTGATGATGGCGGCGGTGACATCGGGTGCGGTGTTCTTTCGCATCTACCTCGCGCTCTGGGCGATCTATGCGCACCATCGCTTTTATCACCTGTTCTATGCCTGCGATTCATGGCTAGCCTGGGGGCTGCCACTGGCAATAACCGCCTTTTTGCTAAAACGTGCTGGCGAAAACCGGACTATTCCTGTCTAAGGGCCGCCCAATCAAGCGCTGCCAAGCAGGAAAGGTCCGATGTCCGAAGAGTTCTACCGCATCAAGCGACTGCCGCCCTATGTCATCGCCGAGGTGAATGACATGCGCGCGGCAGCACGCCAGGCGGGCCGCGACATCATCGACCTGGGCATGGGCAATCCCGACCTGCCGCCCCCTAGCCATGTGATCGACAAGCTTTGCGAAGTGGCGCAGAAGCCAAATGCCCATGGCTATTCCGCCTCCGCCGGCATTCCCGGCGTGCGCAAGGCGCAGGCCAATTACTATGCCCGGCGCTTCGGCGTGGAACTCGATCCCGCCACCGAAGTGGTGATGACCATGGGCTCGAAGGAAGGGCTCGCCAGCCTCGCCACCGCGATCACCGCGCCGGGCGACGTCGTGCTTTCGCCCAATCCAAGCTATCCGATCCATACCTTCGGCTTCATCATTGCCGGGGCGACGATCCGATCGGTGCCGACCACGCCCGACGAGCGTTATTGGGAATCGCTGGAACGCGCGATGCGCTTCACCGTGCCGCGTCCCTCGATCCTGATCGTCAACTATCCCTCGAACCCGACGGCCGAGACGGTTGACCTTTCCTTTTACGAGCGGCTGGTCGCCTGGGCCAAAGAGCACAAGGTCTGGATCCTCTCTGATCTCGCCTATTCCGAACTCTATTATGACGACAACCCGACGCCCTCGATCCTGCAGGTGCCCGGGGCCAAGGACGTTGCGGTAGAATTCACCTCGATGTCGAAGACCTTCTCGATGGCCGGCTGGCGCGTCGGCTTCGCGGTCGGCAATGCGAAGCTGATCGCGGCGCTGAAGCGGGTGAAGAGCTATCTCGATTATGGCGCCTTCACGCCGATCCAGGCGGCGACCTGCGCGGCCCTGAACGGGCCGCAGGACATCGTCGAGCGCAACCGCGAACTCTATCGCAAGCGCCGTGACGTGTTGGTCGAAAGCTTCGGCCGCGCCGGCTGGGACATTCCCTCGCCCAAGGCCTCGATGTTCGCCTGGGCGCCCCTGCCGCCGGCGCTCAAGGAAATGGGCAGCCTCGAATTTTCCAAGCAGCTACTCACCCATGCCGAAGTCGCGGTCGCACCCGGTGTCGGCTATGGCGAGGATGGCGAAGGCTATGTCCGCATCGCCATGGTTGAAAACGAACAGCGGCTGCGCCAGGCGGCACGCAATATTCGCCGCTATCTTGCCAGCATGGGTGTCAATAGCTCGGCCGCTTGATCTTGGCCAATGCGGCTCGGTTAGTTGGCGTTAGTTGGTATTGAGCCGTTCCGCGATTCGATCTAGAGTCGCGGCACTGGGGCCCAAAAGCATGTCGCAACTGTCTGACGTACAGGCATTTATTGATGAATCGCGCCGAGTCGCCAGCCCGGCGGCGCTGCACGATTTGATGCAGGGCATCACCACGGACATGGGCTTCGAGCATTTTGCCTTGGTCCATCATGTCGATCTGCGTACTTATGGCGCCTTTAACGACTATGTGCTGACCGGTGAATTCATCGCGCTCAGCAACTATCCGCCGGCTTGGGTCGAACAGTACATCAATGACGACGTCGTCAATTTCGACCCTCGCCTGCTGGCCAGCCAGCGCACCAATGTCGGCTTCGGCTGGGACCAGCTTGACGAGATCATCGAACTGACGCCCCGGCACATGGACGTCATCGCTCGCGCCCGCCGCGCAGGGATCGATAACGGCTTCACCGTCCCGGCCAATGTTCCGGGCGAGCTCAGCGGTTCGTGCAATTTCGCCGTCGGGCCGAACACCGAAGTACCGCGCCAGAACTTCCCCATGGCGCAACTGGTCGGCTCCTTCGCCTTCCAGGCGGCGCGTGGCATGGTCGTCAGGCAGCGGGGGATCAACACCGGCCCGCCGGTCAAGCTGACCGATCGCCAGCTGGAATGCATCGTGCTGGTCGCCCGCGGCAAGAGCGACTGGGAAATCGGCACGATCCTGGGCATTTCGGAAGAGACCGTGAAACGCCACATCGCCGATGCCCGGGCGCGTTATGATGTGCCCAAGCGCGCGCAGGTGCTGATCCGCGCGCTCTACGACGGGCTCGTCCCGATCAGCGAAATGCTCGCCTGAAGCCAGGGAAGGCTGGAATTGCGCAGCCCTTGCGGCCGGCGATGCGTTGATTCTTACCAACATCCATATTCGCTGAAAACCGTATATACCCCTTTCGGGGGAGTGCGCGGCTTTCGGCGAGGCGCAATCATCCGGCCTGCAACAAGGGTCGGAGATCGCCATGATCGAACTTTTCAAGAGGAGTGATACGTTCAGCCTTCCGCGGCTGTTCCAGTCGATGCATGCCGATCGCAAGCGCGTCTTCGTAGATATGCTCAAGTGGGACGTTCCTCACGACGAAAACTTCGAACAGGATCAATACGACACCGACAGCGCGAACTACCTGATCCTGCGCGACGGCATGTCGGGCGAGCATCGCGGTTCGGTCCGCCTGCTGCCCAGCATGGGCCCGCACATCCTGCGCGACGTGTTCCCCTTCCTGTGCGACGGCAAGGTGCCGGTCGGCCCACGGATCATGGAGATCACCCGGCTGGTGGTTTCGCCCACCGTGCGGCGCACCGAACGGATGATGACCCGCAACATGCTCGGCCGGGCGATGGTCGAGTTCGGACAGATGCACGGCGTCGAGCACTACACCGCCGTGTGCGAGATGGGCTTTCTCACTCAGTTGCTGGCATCGGGCTGGCGGATCGATCCGCTGGGCATGCCGCAAATGGTCGCGGGATCGATGATCGGCGCCGTGCTGATCCATGTCGATCCCGATAGCATCGATATCACCTCAGAGGCGTGGCGCCATCCGGGTCCGGCGCTACGCCTCTACCATACACCGCAGTCGCTGGCTGCCTGACGGAGTAAGCGATCATGCAACTGACCATGTCCTCGATATCGCCGACCAACCTGCCCCAGGGTGAAACGCAGCAGGCCGGCCAGTCCGCGGCGGCCCGTAAGTTGCTCGAACAGGGCTACCTCGTCATCGAGAATGCCGTCGATCCCGAGACGCTGGAGCGGGTGAACGAGGAACTGGATCCGCATTTCAAGGCGGCCCCTTTCGGCACCGGCGCCTTCTATGGCCCCGAGACCAAGCGCTTCGGCCGGGCCCTGATGCGCTCCAGGGCGGTGCATGAGCTGGCGCTCGATCCGCAGGTCCATGGCCTCGTCAGTGAAGTGTTGCTGCCCTATTGCGACAGCCTTCAGCTCAACCTGACGCAAGGAATCGAGATCCACCCCGGCGCCCCGGCGCAGGGTCCGCACCGCGATGCCGACATGTGGTGGCTGCCGCGCGGCCAGATCGAAAGCATGATCAACGTCATGTGGGCGCTGACCGACTTCACCGAGACCAACGGCGCCACCCGCGTATGGCCGGGCAGCAACCGCGAGCATCTCGACCAGCAATTGCTGCCCGACGACATGGCGATCCCCGCGGTGATGCCCAAGGGCTCGGTCTGCCTGTTCCTTGGCTCGACCATGCATTCGGGCGGGGCCAATTTCTCGACTGCGGCGCGGCGCGGGCTGGTGATCAGCTATTGCCTGGGCTGGCTCAAGCCCTGGGAGAACCAGTGGCTGGCCTATCCGCCCGAAGTGGCGCGCCATTTCAGCCCCGAACTGGCGGCGCTGGTCGGCTATCGCCAGCACCGGCCGAGCCTCGGCAACTTCGAAGGCCAGTGCCCCTCGGCGCTGCTGCGCGACGGCGAGGGCTCGCCCTGGACCGACACGCTGCTGCCCGAGCAGGCGGCGCTTGCCGACATGTATCGCGACATGCAGCTAGCCACGCGGCAAGCAGCATAGACTTCCGGACGGCGGCGGGTCGGGACACCAGGCCGCCGTCCGGATTTTTCGCGCACGGCTTGCGCATGCCTGCATGCTGGGCATAACCGTTCCTTGCCCCCCAAGGAGCGGACAGCCGCACAATGCGCCAAGACCTTGCCTTCAACGATCGCGTTGCCCTGAGCATCGATGAACACGGCGTCGCGCAGGTGCGCATGACCCGGCCCGACAAGATGAATGCGCTCGATTCCGCCATGTTCGAGGCGCTGATTGCCGCAGGCCAGGCGTTGATCGGCATGTCGGGCCTGCGCTGCGTGGTGCTGTCGGGCGAAGGCAAGGCCTTTTGCGCCGGGCTCGATCTGGCCAGCATGGCGGTGCTCGCCGGGCAGGCAGGCTCAACGCTGGCGCTGCGCACCCATGGCGAGGCCAACCTGTTCCAGGAGGTTGGGGTGCAGTGGCGCCGGTTGCCCGTGCCGGTCATCGCCGCCGTTCACGGCGTCTGCTTCGGCGGCGGGCTGCAGATCGCCGCGGGCGCGGACATCCGCGTGGTTGCGCCCGATGCGCGGCTGGCGGTGATGGAACTGAAGTGGGGGATCATTCCCGACATGGGCCAATTCGCCCTCTGGCAAGGCGTGGTGCGCGAGGATGTCCTGCGCGAGCTGACCTATACCGCCCGCGAGGTGCCGGGCGCGGAGGCCGTCGCGCTGGGCCTTGCGACCTGTTGCGATGCCGATCCGCTGGCGCGCGCGCTGGCCATGGCGCAGGCGATAGCCGGACGAAACCCGCACGCCGTGCGCGCCGCCAAGGCCCTGTTCAACCGCGCGCCGGCGATGGGCTTTGGCGAAGTATTGCTGGCGGAGAGCGAGGAGCAGCAAAAGCTGCTGGGCTCTGCGAACCAGATGGAGGCAGTGGCGGCCGGGCTGGCGAAACGGCCCGCGAATTTCAGCGATCCCTAGAGTCTGGATCGCCTAAGCCGCTTCGCCGGTCAGATCGCCAGCATCGCGCAGGCGAGCGCGACGGCCAGGCTTGTCGCCGTGGCGGCAAAGACCGGGACCGCGCCGCGCCAGCCCGCTTCCAGAAGCAGGTCGAGGCGGGTTCGCATAGCGGTTGCGGTTACCGCCAGCAGCAGCATGGCCTTGGATCCCGAAAGCGCCGCTTGCGCCACTCCGCGCGGGACCTCGACCAGTGAATTCACTGTCAACACGGCAAGGAAGGCAATGATGAACCAGGGCAGGGCGAGGCGGCGCCACCAGCTGGGCGTGGAGGCCTGCGCCGGCGTCACGAACAGGCCGATCAGCAGCACCGCCGGCGCAAGCAGGGCGACGCGGGCCAGCTTGACGATCGTGGCCTGGCTGCCGGCGGTATCGGAAAAGGCATAGCCTCCACCGATGGCCTGGGCGACATCGTGAATCGATGCCCCCATCAGGAAGCCCGCCTGGCTGTCGTCCAGCCCGAGCTGGATCGCCAGCAGCGGATAGATTGACATGGCGGCGGCGCTGGCCAGCGAAATGCCGACCAGAGTCAGTGCGAATTGCGCCTGGCTCAGCCTTTCCCGGCCGATCACGCCATAGATGGCGATCGCGGCACTGGCGCCGCAGATGGCGGTCGCGCCGCCGGCGAGGATTCCGGCAAAGGCCGGCTGGCCCGACAGGCGGGCGCCGACCAGGCCTGCGCCGATGGTCAGCGTCATGACCAGCAGCAGCGCGGCAAAGGGCATGGGGCCCAGTACGACGATCTGGTGCAGCGTCACCTGCAGCCCCAGCAGGACGATGCCGATGCGCAGGCAATAGCGGCTGACGAAATCGAGCCCGCGATGAGTGCGCGGATCGCCGGAGATGAAATTGAGTGAAAGCCCGACCAGCAGGCCCAGCAGGATCACCGGAAAGTGATAATGGTCCGAAATCCAGGCCGCCGCCGCCCCGGCAACGCCGCAGGCGGCAAGGCCGGGAAACAGGGGCGTCGAGGCCGGCTTGTCTGGTTCATCGGATTGCGGACCGGCCGCGGCCAGGTGGATTTCCCCGAACAGGTCGCCGCCGTGGGGAATGGTCTTCCAATCGATCTCCCGCATCTGCAACCGCCTTATGTCCTACGGTGTCATATTCGCTTTCCTTATTCGATGACTTCGCTAGGTTGCAACCCAAAGCGGCACCATGGCGGGGAGAAAATGGCATGAATGCGCGCAATCCAGCAGGACAGGCCGCCATGATCGGCCTGGTGGCCCTGTTGTTCTTCGGCAATGCCCTCAATTACGTGGACCGTCAGGTCCTGGCCCTGCTCAAGCCGACGCTGCAGGAAGAATTCCAGTGGACCGACCGGGACTATGCCCACCTCGGTTCGGCATTCCAGTTCGCGGCGGCCGGCGCCTACCTGCTGGTCGGCTGGTTCATCGATCGGCTGGGGGTGCGCTTTGCCTATGCCATCGGCATCGCAGTGTGGAGCGCGGCCGGAATGGCGCATGCCATTTCCGCCTCGGTGCAGCAATTCATCGCCGCGCGGGTGGTGCTGGCAGTCGGCGAAACAGTCAGCACCCCGGCCGGATTGAAGGCGGCGGCGGTCTACATGCCGCAAAAGCAACGCAGCGTGGCGATCGGCGTGATCAACACCTCCTCGAACATCGGCGCGATCGTCACCCCTTTGCTCATCCCGCCCTTCGCCATCGCTTTCGGGTGGAAGGCGGCGTTCCTGGTTACGGGGGCGCTGGGTTTCGTGTGGCTGGCCTTCTGGCTGGCAGGCACCCGCCAGCTCAAGCCGATCGGGGAGCAGCCGGAAAAGGCCCCGGTGCCATGGGGCGAAATGTTTTCCGACCGCCGCACCTGGGCGGTGATCGGCGCCAAGATGCTGACCGATTCGGTTTGGTGGTTCGTGCTGTTCTGGATGCCCGATTTCTTCAACCGGGTGTTCGGCCTGGGCCAGGCACAACTGGGCTGGCCGATCGCCATCATCTTTTCGCTGGCGGCGCTGGGCGCGCTGACTTCGGGGGCGCTGTTCCCGCTGCTGCTGGGGCGCGGAATGAGCGCCAATGCGGCGCGCAAGGGATCGATGCTGTTTTATGCCATGGTGGTGCTGGCCATGCCGCTGGCGTTGGCGACGTCCAGCCCCTGGATGGCCGCCGTGCTGATCGGCATAGGCCTGTTCGCCCACCAGGGCTTTTCCACCAACATCTTCGGCATGACCGCCGACATCGTGCCCGCAGCCCGCGTCGCCAGCGTCGTCTCGCTGGGCGCGGTCGCCGGCAACCTTTCTGGCACCGGCACTATCGAGTTCGCCGGCTGGTCGCTGCAAAACGGGCACGGCTATGCCCCGCTCTTCGTCTTCTGCGGCAGCGCCTATCTGCTGGCGCTGGGCCTCATCCACCTGATCCTGCCACGTCTGGTTCCTGCCACGCCGGAGTGACCGCAGGATAGAAAAAGGGCCTCCGCGCCGAAGCGGGGAGGCCCTTCCAGGGAGGAGTTGTTTCCAAGGATCAGAAGTTGATCCGGCCGGTCACGCCCCAATAGCGATCGGCATCGCGGGGGATCTGGTAGCGGTAGGCGCCGCTCGGACCGCCGCTCTGGATAGCTGAGACATAGCTCTGGTCGAACAGGTTGCGGACGACGAATGCCAGCTTGTAGCGATCATTGACGTCCATCAGCGAGATGGCGGCATTGACGATCCCGTATCCGCCGATGGAGGTTGCGGCCGCGATGACCGGATCCGGCGTCAGGAACAGGCTCTGCTTCGACTGGTAGGTGCCCTGCAGGTTGATGCCCACGTCGAACGACCCGCCGGTGCGGATGCGGTAGTCAGCGGTCAGGCTGCCCTTGAACTTCGGCGCGAAGGGCAGGGTGGTGCCGTTGGCGACGATATCGTTCGGCGTGCGGACCGGCGGGGGGTTGAACTGGTCGATGTGGGCATCGGTATAGGCCATGCCGCCGCTCAGGGTGAAGTCGCGGTTGGGCTTGAAGGCCAGATCGACTTCGAAGCCGCGGGTCGAGACCGTGCCCGCATTAGTGAAACGGGCGATGGTGGTGGTGACGCCGTTGATGGTCAGCGTATCCGGGTTGTTGGCCTGGAAGTTGTAGTACTTGGCGTAGAAGGCGGCGATGTTGAAGGTCAGCTTGCCGTCGAGGAGCGTGTTCTTCAGGCCGATCTCGAATGCGTTCGAGGTTTCGGGCTCGAGCGCCTTGAGGCCGGTCGGCTGCAGGTTGAAGAACAGGTTGAAGGCCGGTCCCTTGTAGCCGCGGGTATAGGTGAAATAGCCCATGGCGTTGCGGCTGAAGTCGTATTGGAAGCCGGCCTTGCCCGAAACGTTGTTGGACGAGGTGCGGGTGGTCAGCGGCACGCCGTTGGTAAAGGGAGCGGCAGTACTCTGGGCCGTCGATGGGGCAGTGCCTGCGGCGACCAGTTCCAGGTACTTGTTCCAGACGCCTGCGTCGAACGGCACGTTCGAGGCAAGGTTGCCCGGGCTGGTGATGCGGATGAACCTCTCGTCGAGGCTGTCATGCGTATAGCGCAGGCCGCCGATCAGGCGGAACTTGTCGGAGACATTCAGGGTCGCCTGCGCGAACAGGGCGAAGTTCTTCTGCGCGTTGGAATAGGTCGCCTGGCCGAATGCCGTCACCGAAGGCGCCGCGAGTGCGCTTGTGCAGGGCGTCAGGACACCTGCCGGCAGCACCGCACCGGCCGCCGCGCTGCAGATCGTGTTGTCGCGCCGGAACACGCGCTCAGTGAAGGTGTAGGAATAGTAGCCGCCGAAGACATAGTCGATCAGTTGCTTGCCCGGCGATTGCAGCCGCACTTCCTGGCTGAAGCTCCAGCCGGTCTGCGGGCCGGTATCGTGCGATTGCGGCGCGCCGATGTAGGCCTGCGGATAGAAGTCGCCGTCGCGAATCTCGTTGTTGGCGAAATTGCGGTAGGCGGTGATCGAGGTCAGCGTGTGCTGGCCCAACTGGGCGTCGAGCTGGCCCGAAAAGCCCCAACCGGTCTCGATCGTGCGGGTGACCAGGTTCTGGTTGACCGAGCGGGTTTCGTCGCCCGCGACTGTCGGCAGGACTGTCTGGATCAGCGCCAGGTTCGCGGTGTTGATGGCGCCGGGCGTCGCTGTCGTCGCGCCGAACAGCGGCGGGCCGCCGATCGCCTCGGCGCAGCAATCGTCATCGTTCTTGTGGTAGTCGCCGATCACGGTCAGCTTTACATCAGGCGAGAGGTCGGCCTGGACGATGGTCCGGATGCCATAGTGCTCGAAGCCGTTGACCCGGCGGTTCACATTGGGCGCGATGTTGAAGATGTTGCCGTCGTACTTGTCGTAGAAGGCAGTCGTGCGGGTGCGGATAGTCGGGCTTAGCGGCAGGTCGACCGTACCGCGTACGCGGTATTCGTTGCCGTTGCTGCCGAAGAAGCCGGCTTCGAGGTAGCCGCCGATCTTGTCGCTCGGCATTTGCGAGACGATGTTGATCACGCCGGCGCTGGCGTTCTTGCCGAACAGGGTGCCCTGCGGGCCGCGCAGGACTTCCATGCGGGCAACATCGGACAGGTCGCTGAAGGCCTCGGCCGCGCGGCTGAGGACGACGCCGTCGAGTACCGTCGAAACGGAGGGTTCAACCGCGATCGAGAAGGAAGTCGTGCCCAACCCGCGCAGGAACAGCGTCTGGTTGAGCGAAGTGCCCGCCTTTACGAAATTGAGCGAGGGAACGAGCGCAGTGGCCCCTTCCAGGTTCTGGCGCGAGGCCGTCGCAATGGCATCGCCCGAGATGACGGAAACCGCGACAGGCACTTCCTGAAGCCGCTCCGCGCGCTTTTGCGCGGTGACGACGATCTCCGCAGGAGCGCCACCTTCATCGGACGCTTCCTGCGCAAAGGCATTCCCGGCCAGGCAGAATATGGCCAGAATGGGGGCCACAAGCGCGGTGGAACTGCGAAGGGTGGATTTCATGTCAGTCTCTCCTCACGACCGGGCGGCATGACCGCCATCGAACACAATCGGTGTGCGGAACCGTCTCCCGGGCGGACTCCGCTGCAACTGGGCCTTGAAGTGATGCGAACGGGGCTATATGTCAAGCGGTGTCATACATTACACGGCAGACCTGTTGCAAACTTGCTACAGGTGCCCGACTAAGGACAGGTAATGGACGCGGACTGGCGGATTCTGGCCATGGACGAGGGCTTCGACTTGCATTTTGCCGGTCACCTCGTCGTGCGCCACCGTCGCGACTGTCCTTCGGTGGTCATAGCGCGCGGCAAACCCTGTGTGACCATGGTCAGGGGCAACTTCCGGATCGAGGACGAGCCCTTCGAGCGGCGGGTTCCAGTCGATTGGCGGATCGAGGAAGGCCAGGCGGTGCTTTGCGATGGCGAGCTAGCGGTGGCCGTGCTGTCCTGGTCGGGAAACCGGCTGGAACTGAGCGCCACGGATCCCGCCTGTGACCGGCTGACCTTGCGCATTCATGCGCCGGAAGGCGAGGCCGTCTGGGGCGGCGGCGAGCAGATGTCCTATCTCGCTCTCAACGGCCGGCGCTTCCCGATCTGGACCAGCGAGCCGGGTGTCGGGCGCGACAAGTCGACCGAGCTGACCCGGCTGATGGACCAACTGGGCATGGCTGGCGGCGACTACTGGAACACGAATTACCCGCAACCGACCTTTCTCACTTCGCGCTGGTATGCCGTCCATCTCGACGCCGCATGCCATAGCGTGCTCGATTTCACCGATTCGCAGGCTCACGCGATCGAGGCCTGGACCGGGTGCGCCTCGTTCGAGTTCTTCGCCGCCGAAGATCCGTGCGGCATGGTTTCCGTGCTATCCAGCCGGTTCGGGCGGCAGCCGCCATTGCCGGAATGGGCGATCTTCGGCGCGATAGTCGGCCTGAAGGACGGCGCGCGCAGCTTCGAGCGGCTGAACACCTTCCTCGGCGCCGATGCCGCTGTCTGCGGCCTTTGGTGCGAGGACTGGGCGGGCGTGCGCGAGACCAGTTTCGGCCGACGCCTGTTCTGGGACTGGCGCCGAGACAACCAGCGCTATCCCGAACTTGAGCGGCGGATCGCCGACCTGCGCGCTCGCGGCATCCGCTTCCTGGCCTATGCCAATCCTTATCTGGCATCCGATGGCATCCTGTTCGAGGAAGCGCGCGACAAGGGTTATTTCGCCCTGAGGCAGGACAGCGACGAGCCCTATCTCGTCGATTTCGGTGAGTTCGATGCCGGCGTGCTCGATTTCACCAACGAGGCTGCCTGCGCCTGGTTCGCCGAAAAGGTGCTTGGTCGCGAGATGCTGGATATCGGCATCGTTGGCTGGATGGCCGATTTCGGCGAATACCTGCCCACCGACGTAAGGCTGCACGACGGTTCGGATCCGATGATCGCGCACAATAGCTGGCCGGTACTTTGGGCCGAAGTGAACGCGCGGGCGCTGGCATCGCGCGGCAAAACCGGTGAGGCCCTTTTCTTCATGCGCGCGGGCTTTTCCGGCGTACAGGCCCATTGTCCGCTGCTCTGGGCGGGCGACCAGTCGGTCGACTTCACCCGGCATGACGGGATCGGCACAGTCATCACCGCCGCGCTCTCCGCCGGGCTGGTCGGCAATGCCTACAGCCATTCGGACTGCGGCGGCTACACCTCGCTGCACGGCAATGTCCGCACGGCCGAACTGATGATGCGCTGGTGCGAACTGGCCGCCTTCGCCCCGGTGATGCGCAGCCACGAGGGCAACCGGCCGGACGATAACCTGCAATATGATTCCACCCCCGAGTTGCTCGCCTGTTTCGCCCGCTGGAGCCGGGTGCACGCGGCGCTGGCGCCTTATGTCCGTGACCTGTGCGATCAGGCCGAAGCGGCGGGCCTTCCTGCCCAGCGCCCGCTGTTTCTGCACTATCCGGACGATGCTTCGCTCTGGACCGTGCAAGACCAATACCTCTACGGTGCCGACCTGCTGGTGGCGCCGGTCATCGAGGAAGGGGTAATCGAGCGCAATGTGGTGCTGCCGGGTGAAGAAGCTTGGCGCCATTGCTGGACGGGCGAGCTTTTCGCGCCCGGCGCCCATGCCCTCTCCGCTCCGCTTGGCTGCCCGCCGGTGTTCTACCGGCCCGGCAGCGTGTTCGCACCGCTGTTCGCCGGACTGAAAGGGGTGCTGGAAGCATGAGCGAACGGGCGAACATCCGGGACGTCGCGGCCAAGGCGGGGGTCGCGGTCAAGACCGTAAGCCGTGTGCTCAACGGCCACCCCTATGTCAGCGCCGATACCAAGGCACGGGTCGAGGAAGCCATGCAGGCACTCGATTTCCGGCCCAGCGTCGCCGCGCGGATCCTCTCGGGCGCCAAGAGCAACCAGATCGCCCTGATCTATGACAACCACAGTCCCTATTACATGTTCCAGATCCAGACCGGCTGCTGGGAAACCTGCAAGGAAAAGGGCATCCGCCTGCTGGCCCAGCCGGTCGATGTCGCCGATCCGCAGGTGGGCGAGCAGGTGCGCGGGCTGGTGACCGAGACCCATGTCGACGGGATCATCCTGTCCTCGCCCGTCACGGACTGCGAACCCGTCTTGCGCGCGCTCGACCTGCTCGACATCCCCTTCGTGCGCATCTCGCCGGGCACCAATCATGCGCTGACCAGCTCGGTGTTCATGGACGATGCCCAGGCGGCGGACGACATGACCACGCACCTGATCAATGCCGGCCACCGCCGCATCGGCTTCATCAAGGGCCATCCCAACCACATGGCGTCCGACGACCGCATGTTCGGCTATCGCCGGGCGCTGGACCGGGCAGGCATCGCCTATGAGCCAGGCCTGGTCTGCGAAGGCGAGTTCGATTTCGAATCGGGTGTGCGCGGCGGGAACCTGCTGCTAGACCTGCCGAACCGCCCGACGGCGATCTTCGCATCGAACGACGACATGGCCGCCGGCGTTCTTGCCGTGGCGCATGATCGCGGCATCGCGGTGCCGGGCGAGCTTTCCGTCGCGGGCTTTGACGATACGACGCTAGCCCGGACGGTCTGGCCGCCGCTCACCACGATCCACCAGCCGATGGCGGAACTGGCCCGCACGGCGACCGAAATTCTCATTGCCGGCGGCGACATCACCCACCGCCGCCTGCCCCATACTCTCGTCGAGCGGGCTTCGGTCGCGCCGCCAGCCAGGAACCCCATTGCATGAGTGAATTGCCCGCCGTCTCCGCAACACGCATCCTTGGGCGCAGCGGCATCGAGATTTCGCCGATCGCCTGGGGCATGTGGCGCCTTGCCGAGGACGGCCGCACGGCCGCGGAGGCGGCGCGGCTGGTCCACGCCGCGCTCGATGCCGGGATCACCCTGCTCGACACCGCCGACATCTACGGCTTCGACGGCACGGCTGGCTTTGGCGACGCCGAAGCGCTGCTCGGCGAAGTGCTCGCCGCCGAGCCGGGGCTGCGGAGCCGCATGGTGCTGGCGACCAAGGGCGGGATCATGCCGCCGCTGCCCTACGACCAGAGCCCGGCCTACCTCGCCTCGGCCATCGATGCCTCGCTGCGGCGGCTGAAGACGGACGTCATCGACCTGTGGCAGGTGCACCGGCCGGACATCCTGGCTCACCCGCAGGAAGTGGCGCGCGCGCTCGACGAAGCCGTGGCGGCGGGCAAGATCCGCACGCTCGGCGTCTCGAACTTCACCACTTCCCAGATCGCGGCGCTCAATCAATTCCTCGGCAACAAGCTGGTCGGCACCCAGCCCGAAATCAGCCCCTTGCGGATCGACTGCTTCGAGAACGGGGAACTGGACCAGGCCATGATGCTGGGCCTGACGCCGCTCGCCTGGTCGCCGCTTGGTGGCGGCAGGCTGGCCCAGCCGGAGAGCGAGCGCGACAGGGCGGTTGCCGCGGCCCTCGATGCGGTCGCCAGGCACCAGGGCGTGTCCCGCACTGTCGCCGCCTATTCCTGGCTGATGGCGCATCCGGCGGGGATCGTGCCGATCATCGGCTCGCAGCGCGCGGACCGCATCGCCGAGGGCGTCGAGGCGCTGAAAGTGCGGTGGACCCGGCAGGACTGGTACGCAGTGTTCGTCGCCGCGCGCGGCGAGCCGCTGCCCTGACAGAAGGAGTGAAGCCATGACCGGACAGCAATGCGAGATCGCCTGGTTCTCCGCGCTCTGCGACGACGACTACGAGTTCCTCGGCGTACCCGACCCGGCTCTGAAGTCGAGCTGGGAGCACTGCCGCAACATCGTCCTGCGGGCCGAGGAAGGCGGGTTCGACAATATCCTGCTGCCATCGGGCTATGAGCTGGGGCTCGATACCACCGCCTTCGCCGCTGCCGTCGCAACGCAAGTGCGCCGGATGAAGCTGCTCTGGGCCACCCGCATCGGCGAGGACTGGCCGCCGCAACTGGCGCGCCGCATCGCCACGCTCGACCGCATCCTGGGGCCCAATGCCGCGGGCACCGGCGGGCGGCTCAACGTCAACATCATCTCCTCCGACATGCCGGGCGAGAAGCTGGCGAGCGGCCCGCGCTATCGCCGCGCGACCGAAGTGATGAAGATCGTCCGCACGCTCCTCAATGGCGAGCACCTCGATCACAAGGGCGAGTTCTACCAGCTCGAACTGGACCCGGCACGGATCACCACAATTTCGGGCAAGTGCCCGGCCTTCTATTTCGGCGGCCTTTCCGACGAAGCGCGCGATTGCGCCGCCGAGGGTTGCGACGTCTACCTGATGTGGCCGGACACCATGGGCAACGTCCGCGAGATCATGGACGACATGAAGCTGCGCGCCGCGAAGTTCGGCCGCACGTTGCGCTTCGGCTACCGCGCGCACGTCATCGTGCGCGAAACCGAGGACGAGGCTCGGGCCTATGCCGCCCGCCTGCTGTCCAAGCTCGACGATGCCACCGGCAAGGCGATCCGCGAGAAGTCGCTCGATGCCAAGAACTACGGCGTGCAGCGCCAGCAGGAACTTCGCGCCTCGGCTTCGGACGATGGCTTCGTCGAAGAGAACCTGTGGACCGGCATCGGCCGCGCCCGCTCGGGCTGCGGCGCCGCGATCGTCGGCAATCCGGACCAGGTGCTGTCCAAGCTGCGCGCCTATCAGGAGCTCGGCATCGAGGCCTTCATCCTCTCCGGTTATCCGCATGCGCAGGAGGCGGACCTTTTCGCCCGCCATGTCCTGCCCCATATCGCGCATGGGCCCCTGGCAGTCTAAGCTTGCGGTCTGAAGCAGTCTGGTCGGACATGGGCATGGCGGGGCGATGACGGACACGACCTACGACCTCGCGGTCATCGGCGGCGGCATCAACGGCGCGGGCATTGCCCGTGACGCCGCCGGGCGCGGGGCGAAAGTGCTGCTGCTGGAGGCAGGCGACCTTGCCGGCGGCACTTCGTCGGCTTCGACCAAGCTGATCCACGGCGGCCTGCGCTACCTGGAGCACTACGAGTTCGCCCTGGTGCGCGAAGCGCTGACTGAGCGCGAGCGGCTGTGGAGCATCGCGCCGCACGTGATCTGGCCCTTGCGCTTCGTGCTTCCCTACGCGCAGGGCCTGCGCCCCCGCTGGCTGCTGCGGCTCGGCCTGTTCCTCTATGACCATATCGGCGGGCGAAAGCGATTGCCGGCGACCGAGACGATCCGCCTTGCCGCGCACCCGGCCGGCGCACCGCTCAGGCCCGAATTCAACAGCGGCTTCGTCTATTCCGATTGCTGGGTGGACGATGCCCGCATGGTGGTGCTCAACGCCCGCGACGCGGCCGATCGCGGCGCGACGGTGTTGACGCGCTGCCCGGCGCAGAGGCTCACCCGCGAGGAAGACCAATGGCGAATCGAGACTCCAGCCGGCACCTTCCGCGCGCGGGCGGTGGCCAACGCGGCTGGGCCATCGGTGCTCGACGTGCTGGGCAAGGCGGGCGAGCACACCGATCGCTCCATGCGGCTCGTCCGGGGATCGCACATCGTCGTGCCGAAGCTGTTCGACCACCCCTTCGCCTATTTCTTCCAGCTCGCCGACGGGCGCATCTTCTTCGCCATTCCCTATGAGCAGGACTTCACCCTGATCGGCACGACAGACCGCGATCATCACGGCCCCTTGTCCGAAGTGCATGCCGATGCCGACGAAGTGGCCTATCTCTGCGAGGGCGCCAGCACCTATTTCCGCAAGCCGGTGACGCCGGCCGACGTAGTCTGGTCCTATTCCGGGGTCCGGCCGCTGGTCGACGATCATTCCGGCAAGCCGGAAGCGGCGACGCGGGGCTATCGCTTTGAACTTTCGCCTGACCAAGAAGGCGCGCCGATGCTTTCGGTGTTCGGCGGCAAGATCACCACCTACCGGCACCTCGCCGAAGAGGCGATGGATCTGCTGGCCTTGCGCTTGCCGGAGCTGGAAGGGCCGGGCTGGACCGGATCGGAACCGCTCCCGGGCGGCGCCTTCCCGGTGGACGGCGCGCAAGACCTGCGGCGGCAAGTCGCGGTGCGCTATCCTTTCCTTGAACCGGCTTGGATCGACCGGCTGGTCCGCAGCTACGGCACCGACGCCTTCGCCATCTTCGGCGAAGCGACTTGCCTTGCCGATTGCGGCAGGCACTTCGGCCACGGCCTCACCGAGCGCGAAGTCCGCCAGCTCGTCGCGCGCGAATGGGCCGTCACCGCGCAGGACGTGCTGTGGCGGCGCAGCAAGCTGGGCCTGCGGTTCGGCGCGGCGGAAGTCGCGGCACTGGAGGCGTGGCTCGCGGCAAATCCCGCCGGCGTGTGAAAGCTCAAATCTAGCCCGCCCCCTGCTCCGCCTGGTATTCCGCCACTTTCTCCTGCACCGTTTCATAAAGATGGCGCAGCAGCATTTCGTGGTCCTGGAAGTGGATCATCTCCACCGCACCGCTGTTGAGCCCCTTTTGCGCTGATTCAATCGCCGGGCGGTCTTCGGCTAGGACGTCGCGGATCGACATCTGCGAGGCTTCGCGGAAATAGGCCTTGGTCGCGTTGTCGATGTCGCCAGTCCAGTACATGCGGATCTGGCCGCGCATGTGCTGGGCGTCGATCGGCGTCATCGTGTGGCTGAAGAAATTGGGCGCAAGGCCGACGAAGTGCAACGCGGGGAAGCACTTGAAGTCGATCTTGGGGTACTGCAGGTCTTCTCGCGCGCCGATCCCCTTGCCGATCATGGCGTTGAGCACCATTGCCGGCGGCGGGACAAAGCCCTCGGCCATTTCCAGCGACAGCGTCTGGCCGCGATGCGCGCCGAGGAAGCCGTATTCGATGGGGTAGCCCAGCGGGTTCTCCCTGGTCCGCATCGATTCCGACTGGCGCGGGTGGACGAATTTGAGGTGGTAGTTCTCCTGGAAGTTGTCGAACACCGTCTTCCAGTTGGCTGCCATCTCATAGGTGAATTCGCTGAAATGGGTTGCACGAGCCACCGGTAGCTTCTCGAGCTGGGTGGCGATGCCGCCGAAGAATTCGTGCAGGCTTTCCTTGGGATCGGGATCGAAGTTGATGAAGATGAGCCCGGCCATCACGTCACAATTGACCTGTTTAAGGCTGCAATCCTCTTTGCTCACATAGAACCGCTCGAAGTCGGGGGCGGAGAGCAGCTTGCCGTCGGCGCCGAAGGTCCACATGTGATAGGGGCAGGAGAACTGGCTCTTCTTGCCCTCCGCTTCGGCCACCAGCTGGGTGCCGCGATGGGTGCAGACATTGTGGAAGGCGCGCACTTCGCCATCCTTGCCGCGCACGATCAACAGCGAGGCCTTGGCGAATTCGAGATCTCGCTTGATGAAATTGCCGGGTTCGGGGATCTCGCAGACGTGGCCGATATGCAACCATGAGCGCATGAAGATCGCCTTGCGCTCCAGTTCCCACCACTCGGGATCGTAATAGGGCCGCGACGAGACGGGGCCGGTGCTGCGAAGCTTGGCGGCTTCGGGCACGGGCAGCATCTGGATCGGGTTATGGATGTTCACGGCACTCTCCAGCTATCGTTTTGTCTACAATCCCACTTTTTCGAACATGGCGGAAGCCTTTTCCGCCCCGCGCCTAATGACGCTCGCATAGCCCTCGGTCTCGCCGAGCGGCCCGGGCAGTTCCAGTTCGAGCGGACCTGCATAGCCCGAATCCTTGACGTCGCGCAGCATGCGCTCGATCGGGAGGTTGCCTTCGCCGAAGGGCACCCGGCCCGCGCCGCTGGCGGGGCCCGGGGCCGTAGGGCCGGTGACCGGGGTATCGCCCACCTGCACCAGCGCGATGTGCGGCGCGGCCCGGATCACGGTCTCGCGGAAATCGCGCTCCATCCAGCAATTGCCGAAATCGACGACGAGGCCAAGGCCGGTGCGTTCGGAAGCGTCGATGCCGTCGCGCACGGTGTTGATGAACGAGACGTCCGGCCGCTGCGAGGGTTCGAAGGCCAGGCGCACGCCAGATGTGGCGGCATGGGCGGCGCAAGGCGCGCTGGCCTCGGCGAACAATTCCAGCACTTCGCCCCAGGGCGCGAAGGTGGTGCGGCCCGGCGTGATGTAGACCGACCAGCCGTTGTATTTCGCGACCGTGTCCAGCGTGGCATTGAGCGCCGCGCGGGTATCGTCCCATGTTTCCGGCCGGGCAAGGTCGAAGCCTGCGGCGATGACCGTCGAGGCGCGAATATGGGCGTCCGTCATGCGGGCAAGGCCGCCGTCGAGATCCTGGCCGCACTTGGCGCCGATCAGGCCGGCCCAGCCCACCCCCAGTTCGCGCCACAGGGCAAGGTCCTCGTCGAAGGACCAGCGATAGGAAGAGAGGGCGTTGATCGAGAGGCGGGGATGGGTCATGCAGCAAAGGATGGCGCAAAGCCTGCGGGGAGGAAAGCCTTATGCATGTCCTGGGAACCAGTGCGCGGCCCGACCTGCCGCTGGCCGTGATCGTCGGCGCGGGGGCGCTGGGCATGGCCATGGCGCGGCGGTTCGCACTCTCGCACCGCGTGCTGCTGGCCGACATCGACGGGGCACGGGCCGAGGCGAGTGCAAAGACCATGCGCGACGAGGGCTGCGACGCCACGGCCATCGCCTGCGACGTCACCTCGCGCGAGCAGGTGGCGGCCTTGGCCGGCGCGGTGCGCGAGCGGGGTGGTTTCGGTGCATGGGTGCAG
Organism: Novosphingobium sp.; assembly: GCA_041911195.1. Taxonomy (GTDB): domain Bacteria; phylum Pseudomonadota; class Alphaproteobacteria; order Sphingomonadales; family Sphingomonadaceae; genus Novosphingobium. The sequence goes on from JAYRPK010000251.1 coordinate 25,287, forward strand.
GTGGCCGGGCTGTCGCCCTCGCTGGGCGATTACCGGACGATCATGCGAGTCAACCTGATGGGCTGCGCGTTGGTCGCAGAGGCACTGCTGCCGGAGGCACGGCCGGGCGCAGCCGGCATTCTCGTCGCCTCGCTCGCCGCCCACAGCTTCACGCCGTCGTCCGAGGCCCAGGCCGTGCTGGCTGACCCCACGCGCGACGACCTGGCCGAGCGGTTGGCGGAAGTGATCGGCGATATGGCCACGCCGCCGATGGCCTATACCCATTCCAAGTTCGGCATGCTGATGATGGCGAAGCGGCTGGCTTCGGAATGGGGCGCGCGCGATGCGCGGATCGTCTCGCTGTCCCCCGGTCTCATCGCCACGCCGCAGGGCGCGCTGGAATTCGAGAAGAGCCCCGGCAAGCGCGCCATGTTCGACAAGAGCCCGCTGCGGCGCGAATGCACCATGCTGGAGATCGCCGACGTCGCGGAATTCCTGGCGGGCCCGCGCGCGAGCTTCATTTCAGGCACCGACATCCTGGTCGATGGCGGTCTTGCAGCGGCGTTGGGCGTGATCTGACTATTCGGGCGGAACCCGGTTCGCAGGGTAGTCAGCCCCCAGCAGTTCGATCAGCTGCCCGTCGGGATCGCGGATCATCAGCGCGAAGCCGAGGTCGGTCTCCTCGAGAATCTCGCCGCCGTATTTAACGGCCTTCTCCGCCGTGGCACGGATATCGTCCACCGAGATCGAGAGGTGCGTCAGGCCCGGATCGTTCATCGCGCGCGGTCGATAGGGCGCAGTGGCGCCGGGCGCGGCATAGTGCATCAGTTCGAGCACGAAGCCATCAAGGCGCAGGTAATAGGCCGTGACCGACAGCGGCTTGGGCAGCGAGCAGAGCTTGCCGACGGAATCGTCGTCGGGGGCGAATTGGTACCAGAAGGCGAAGCCCAGAACGTCCGTGTAGAAGCGTATCGACCGCTGCGGATCGGAAACGACCTGGCCGGTGTGATTGTAGACCGCCATTGCCTATCCTCCCCGAAAGCAGGCGCGGCAGCCATTTCGACTGCCGCGCCGGCTCTAGTTACTGCGTGCCTTCGGCGTACCAGGTCTTGAACTCCGAGTACTGCGGCTTGTCGGTGGCGTTGGCCTTGGGCTCGATCGGCACGTGGATCACCGCCGGGCCGCCCCCCTTTGCAATGTTGTCATAGGCCCGGGCGATGGCCGGGCCGATGTCTTCCGCCCGGGTGACATATTCGCCGTAGCAGCCGAAGCCTTCGGCGATCTTGTCGAAGCGGACCTTGTTGGACCAATGCACGCCCGGCTCGCTGGTGCCTTCGCCGAAGGTGGCGCGGTAGATGCCGACCTCGAGGCCCCACTGGAAGTCGACGCCGACGACGCAGACCAGCGGCAGGTTCTTGCGCACCGCCGTTTCCAGCTCGGCGATATGGAACATGAACGATGAGTCCGAAGTCAGCAGCATGCCCGGGCGCTGGACGCCGGTGTTGGCCTTGTCGGCGATCATCGCGCCGATGATGTAGGGCAGGCCGGTGCCGATGTGGCCGTAGTTCTGGTTCCAGATCACGTCGCGCGGCTTCGCCTGGTTGTAGGTCCAGGTGTAGATCACCGTCGCGCCGCCGTCGCGGCCCATGATGCCGTCCTTGGGGAAGGCCTTGGTCGCCTCGGTGATGAAGCGCGCGGTGTTCATCGGCACATTGCCGGTGCCGTCGTCGCGGGTGCAGCTCTCGGCATAGAGATCGGCGATCTGCTTGGCATCGCGCTCCATGTATTCGGCAAGCCGCGGGTGCGGCGCGCGCGGGCTGTCCTTGAGCGCACGGACCAGCTGCGGCACCACGCCGCGCAGGTCGCCGACCAGGGGCACGTCATAGGGGCGGTTGACGCCGATGGTGGTCGCGTCCTGGTTGACGTAGATCCACTTGCGGTTGGCCTCGTTCGCCACCCAGTGGCGCCAGCGGCCGTAGTGTGAAGGCTCGCCCAGCTCGGTGCCCAGCGCGATGGCAAGATCGCTTTCCACCACCGCGTCGATCGACACTTCGGAAAAGCCATAGGGGAAGGTGCGGTCTTCCAGGCCCGGGATGAAGCTGGTGCCGCCCGAGGTCTGGATCACCGGGCAGTTCAACAGGTCCGCCAGTTCCTTGACGTCAGCCCCGGTGCGCGAGGTGTGGACGCCGTGGCCGACCAGCAGCACCGGCTTCTTGGCCGCCTTGATCAGCGCCGCCGCCTCGGCCACGCGATCGCCGTCCGCGCCCTGGTTGACCAGGCGATAGCGGTGCGGCGGCAGGGGCGGGACTTCGCCGGGAACTTCTTCCAGGATCACGTGCGAGGGGTATTCGATGAACACCGGGCCGGGCGTGCCCGACATCGCCTTGCGTACGGCTTCGCGCACGATCTCGTCGGTCTGGTCGGCATATTCGATCGAGCTGTAGTACTTGACCGAATTCTCGATCAGCGGCTCGTGGCAGACGAACTGGATGCGGCCGCGGCGTACGCGGCGCTCGGTGATGCGGCCGCGCTGGCCGCCGAGGAAGATCACCGGGGAGTTCTCGACCAGGCAGCACTGGATCGCCGGCATCAGGTTGGCAAGGCCCGGCCCGAGCGTGCCGATGGCCAGCGCCGGCTTGCCAGTGATGCGGCTGGCCGCTTCGGCCATGAAACCGCCGGCCGCCTCATGGTGCGGCGAGACGACTTCCCAGCCGCGCGCCTCGGCTTCGAGGAACAGGTGGATGAAGTTGGGATCGGGAATGCCGAACAGCGTCTTGATGCCTTCGGCCTC
>JAYRPK010000252.1:0-3613 GCA_041911195.1 Novosphingobium sp.
CCGGGCCCGAGGCGCGGGTGGCGCGCGGCTGCGGCGGCGGCAGGCGATAGTCGCTGACCGAAGGAAGCGGCTGATCCTGCGCCACGGCCACGGGCGCGGACAGGGCGAGCGCCATGGCCGGCAGCAGCGCCGCTATCGCCCGCATCGATTTTGCCTGCCCTGACTGTTGCATTCCCAATACCGGTCCTGGCGCTTGAACCGCGCCCATGAATAGCGCGTGAACCATACCCGCGCCATCCGTTCGCTTGTGCTGAAGCTGCGATGGCGGCATGCATGTGCCATGAACGACACACCGAACACCTCGGGGCAGCCAGTGCTTCACCTCGGCCGCCAGAGCACGCTCCCGGCCTCACCGCAAGAGGCTGTGCTCGATTATGTGCCCAATCCAAGGCAGGGCGCGCTCTATCTGGTGCGCTTCGCCGCGCCGGAATTCACCTCGCTGTGCCCGGTGACCGGCCAGCCGGACTTCGCCCACCTGGTGATCGACTATGCGCCGGAAGCGAGCATCGTCGAATCGAAGAGCCTCAAGCTGTTCCTCGGCGCCTTCCGCAACCATGCCGGTTTTCACGAGGACGTGACGCTTGGCATCGGTCAGCGCCTGTTCGAGGAAATGCAGCCGAAGTGGCTGCGCATCGGCGGCTACTGGTACCCGCGCGGCGGCATTCCGATCGACGTGTTCTGGCAGAGCGGGGCGGCGCCGGAGGGGCTTTGGGTGCCGGAGCAGGGGGTTGCGGGGTATCGCGGGCGGGGGTAGCGCGACCTACCCAAACATCATCTTCATTGCCCCGCCCAAAGGCGCGGGCATGAAGCTGTCGCCGCCGGGCCAGTCGAGGAAGCCGAACGCGGCCTGGGTGCCGCCATCGACGAACAGCGTGGTGCCGGTGACGGTGCGTGACAGGTCGCTGGTGAGGAAGAGGACGCCGTCGACCACTTCCTCCACCGTGGGCGCGCGCTTGATGGGCACGTAGATCTTCATCGCCTCGTCCATCGTCTCCGGCCCGCATTCGGCAAGGCGGACGAAATCCTCGGGCGCCAGCGCGGCATTGGTGGTGCGCGCGGGGCTGGTGTCGCTGGCGAGGCAATTGACCCGGATCCGGTCCTTGCCCAGTTCGACCGCGAGCGCCCGGCTGAAATTGGTCAGCGCCGCCTTGGCCCCGGCATAGACCGCGAAAGTGGCAGCTCCCCGGTGCGCCTCGATGGTGGTGAAGTTTACGATCGCGCCGCCCCTTCCGCTCTTGCGCAGCAGCGGCAGGGCGCGCTGGCAGCTATCGATGTGATAGCCATAGTTGTAACGGATGTTCTCCGCATGGCTTTCGCGGCTGGTGAACTCGAACAGCGACCGCGCGACGCCGCCGCAGACGTTGACGAGGATGTCGATGCTGTCCGTCAGCTTCTCGACCTCGTCCCAGAACGCGTCGAGCGAGGCCGGGTCCATGACGTCGCCGTAGATCGGCGTGACGGTGCTGCCCAACGCCTCGACTTCGCCCTTGATTGCTTCCAGGCCTTCGCGGTCATTGTCGCAGACGATGAGCTTGACGCCTTCTTTCGCAAGCCCCAGCGTGGTCCCGCGCCCGAGGTGCCCGGCCGCGCCGCCGACCACCACGGCGATCCGGCCCTTCATTGCCTCATGCGCTTCCAGCAGTCCCATCCTCGTCGCTCCTTTTCCTTGTCGGCGCGACTGTGCGACAAGTTGCGGGCAAGCGCCATAGCCAAAGGCAGGACATTGCCGCCGTCCTCCGGCGTGTTAGAAATGCGGTTCGGGCAATCGGGAGGACAGGCATGCAAGGGCATTGGCGGAACGGGTTGTGTGCCCTGGCGTTGGCATTGGCCCCTCTTCCGGCGCTCGCCAACGACAGCGAGGCGGCATTCGGTCTTGGCGGGCTGACCTTGGTGCAAAGCCGCGACATTTCGATGGATTCCGAAGACCTCTACATCTCGCGCGAGGAAGTGCGAGTGGCCTATCGCTTCACCAACCGCTCCTCGCGCGACATCGAGACGCTGGTTTCGTTCCCGGTGCCGGGGCTGCCGCACGGGCCGGACAGCGAGCTTGACTACATTGCCTATCCGGACCTGCGCGCGTTGAAGTTCAGCACGACCATCGACGGGCGGCCGGTGAAGCTCGACCTGGTGGAGCGGGCGGAGGTCGCGGGCCGGGACGTGACGGCGCGAGTGGCCGCGCTCGGCTGGAAGCTGCGCTGGTTCGACAGCTATACCGCAACGGTGCAATCGATCCGCCGGCTGAGTGCCGAGCGCCGGGCGGAACTGCAGCGCGAGGGGCTGCTGCGGGCGCACCAGGACAGCCCCGAGACGCTGATCCCGGCCTGGAAGCTGGTCACTCATGTCACCCGGCGCCAACGCTTTCCGGCGGGACGGACCGTGGCGGTGACGCACCGCTATGCGCCGATCACCGGCGGTTCGGTCGCCAGCGGGTTCGAGCGGCACAACCGCGATCGCGCGGGCTTTGCCGAATACGCCAGGCAGTATTGCATCGACGACAGCCTGCTGGCCGGCTTCGACCGGCGCCAGGCCGCGCCGGGCCCGGGATCGTTCGTCTACAGCGAGAACTGGATCGAGTATTTCCTCAAGAGCGGCGCCAACTGGCGCGGGCCGATCGGTAATTTCCGGCTGGTCGTCGACAAGGGCAAGTCCGACAGCCTGCTCAGCTTCTGCATGGACGGCGTCCACAAGATTTCGCCGACCCGCTTCGAGGTGCGCAAGCGCAATTTCGAACCGGCGCGCGATCTCGATATCCTGATCATCGATTTCGGGCGGACCGAGTGAACGCAGCGCTTCGGCACATTGCGCAATCCATGTCCGATGCTACCGCTGATCGTCGAGTTTTCGAAGCCTAGGGAGAGAGGACCCAAATGCCGCAGTTTATCGGCCGCCACACGATATTTCACGGTTTCCAGCGCGGACCCGGCGAGAGTCCGCCGGGCGTCGCGCCTTTCACCTGGTGGGGCTCTGACCGATTCGCCCTGCCCGAAGGCACTCGGCAGACCAATGTCCGCCTGCAGGCGGAGGACGGGGCGCACAGCTCTGGTATCCTCTACACGCCCAAGTCGATGCAAGGGGGGGGCGAGAAGACCGCCGTGGTGTTCAACCACCCGCGCGCCGACTTCTCCAGCCACTACCTGACGCCGTTTCTCGTCGAGGCGGGCTATGCGGTCTATGGCGGGCAGACGCGTTATCTGGGCAACGACGTCAATTGCGAGCACGAATGCCTGATCGCCGATCTTGCCGCGCAGCTGCGCTACCTGAAGGCGCAAGGATTCGAGAAACTGGTGTTCTGCGGCAACAGCGGCGGCGGGCCGCTCTCCACCTTCTACATGGCCCAGGCCAACACTCCGGTGGGCGAGCGGCTGAGGCTGACCGCGGCGGGCAATCCTTATGACCTAAACGAGCTCGACGTTCCGCAGGCCGATGGCCTCATCAACCTGTGCGGCGCACTGAGCGAGGGCGCGCTGGGCCTTGCCAATCTCGACCCCTCGGTGATCGACGAGAACGATCCGCTGTCCTGCGATCCGGACCTCGACATGTTCAACCCGGCCAATGGCTATCGCAAGCCGCCCGAGGTCTCGAAATATACCGAAGAGTTCCTCGCGCGCTACCG
>JAYRPK010000253.1:0-20267 GCA_041911195.1 Novosphingobium sp.
ACGACGGCGCAAAGTCGCATTCCCGTGCCTCATCCAATGCCTGAAACAGGCCAAGGCGCTGGCGCTGCGATTCAACCAACTGGTAGCAAACGAAACGGACGTATACCTTGTCGGGCTTGGCCATGCCGGGATTTCCGCTCCGCCGGGCTCAAAGCCCCAGATACTTCTCATAGACATTGTGGAAGTGCCGCACCTGGCTGTGCTGGTAAACGCCCATGGTCAGCCCCGGCTTGTTCCTGCGCAGGGTGTGCATGCCCTTCTGCACCTTTTCCAAGTTCCATTCGTCCTGCGCGATCAACGCCCCCGCCGCGCCCAGCTCGGGCGCGTCGAGGAACGACTGGTCCGCCTCGAGGAACGTGATCTTTGCCGGCGGCGGGCGCTCGCCCTTGAAGGGGGTGAGGTAGAAGACTTCCATGGTGCACATGTCGTGCCGGTCGCCCCAGGGCAGGAAGCGCTGGTTGACCTGGTTGTAGGCGAGGTAGGGATGGAAGTTGGGGAACAGGGTGTAATAGAAGCTGTCCATCACTTCGGCGTCGCACAGCGCGTCGGCCTTGTCGCCGATGGTCTTGCGCAGTTCCTCGCGGCCCACCCCGGCGCCGTATTGCCGGTAGGTCATGCCTTCGGGCACCTTGATACCGCCGGTTGAATCCCTCGGCTTGTAGACGTTGTCGGCGATATCCTGCTCGGTGGGAGTCCAGTTGAGGTGCGGGCTGGGGGTGCCCGCCGGGGTGATCGCCCGCGAGCATTTGCCGAGCACGTCGTACTGGGTGTTGTCGTCGCCCGCCGCGGCCAGGATCTGTGGGTGCGAGGCGACGAGGTGGAAGGCGTCCATGAAGGCTTCCTGCCCCGTCTTCCAGTTGCAGCGGATCACCTTCTTCACATGCGCCGAGATGTAGCGCTCGCTCAGCGGATAGGCGTCCCAATGGTTCCACACCGGGCCGAGATAGCTTTCGAGGCTCTCGGCATCGGGGTCCATGTTGATGAAGACGAAGCCGTTCCAGCGGGCGACCTTCACTTCCGGCAGGTTCATCGTGCGCGGATCGACATGGGGCATGTCCCACATGCCGGGGATGTGCTTCAGCTTGCCGTCGTTGCGCCAGGTGAAGCCGTGATAGGGGCAGCGGATCTCGGCGAGGCGGCAGGGCCGGTCGACCAGCTGGCGGCCCATGTGGAGGCAGGCGTTGTAAAAGCCGCGGATCTCGTCGGGCGCGGTGCGGACCAGCAGGATCGAGGTGTCGGCGATCTCGTAGACATCGGCATCGCCAACTTCGGGAATGCGCTCCTCGCGCAGGGCCATCTGCCAGACCTTGGGCCAGAGGTGCTGCTTTTCGAGCTCGTGGTACTTCGGATCGATGTAGCGCTCGATCGGGATGTCGTGGTCGCCGAGGAATTCCGCTGTGTCGATGCGCAGGTGCGCGGGGACCGGGCGGGTGTCGGCATCGAGCAGGCGCTGGTAGGAAATGCCCGGGCTGCGGCGGACGTTCCGGGTGCTGTCGGATCGGTCGCTCATCCTGCCTTCTCCCGGTTTCGCGCCTCGACCAGCGCAAGCCCCGCCAGCCAGATGCACATCTGCGGATCGCATTGGCGCAGCTCGCCCTCGATCCAGCCGCCGGTGCGGTCGAACAGGCCCCACTGCTCCCCCTGGGTCACGTGGACGCGCTCCGGGCTTTCCGCCTGGTAGAGCGCCTTGGTCAGGGCGTGCAGCGAGGGCTTGGCCATTTCGGCCTCCTGTCGGTTGGCCTCAGATAAGGCCGCGTTTCTTGCGCAGTTCGCCGATGACGGCCAGCTCGTCGATGGAGCTGGGCGGGATCTGCCATTCGGACAGGTCCCTGATCTGCTCCATGTGCGCTTCCACGTCCTCGGCGGTGGCGCTGCCGTCGCTCGGGCCGACCCAGCCATCGGCTACCGCGATGAAGGCCTTGCCGAACTTGCCGCCGCCCGCCGAAAAGGCCTCGCCGTTGACCGAGCAGTTGCGGCTGGCCATCCAGGTGACGATCGGGGCGACGAGGGCCGGGCCGGTTTCCTCGGGCTTGAGGCCGGTGCGGGCGAGGTGGTCGGTGAAGATCGCCGGCGGCGCCTCGCGGCGCCCGAAGGGCGCGATGGGCAGGATGCAGTTGGCCTTGATGCCGTACTGTTCGCCTTCCAGCGCCATGGTCTTGGCCACGCCGAGCATGGCGGCCTTGGCGGCGGCATAGTTCGCGCCGCGCACGCGGCCGAAGCAGCCGGTGGAGGAACTGGTCAGGACGATGCGGCCATAGCCCTTGGCCTGCATCACCTTCCAGGCCGGGCGGGCGACGAAGAAGGCGCCGCGCAGGTGGACGTCGAGCACCGGGTCGAGCTGGTCCGAAGTGGTGTCGACGAACAGCTCGTGCCGCCAGACGCCGGCATTGTGGACCACGGCATCGACGGTGCCGAATGCTTCCAGCGCCTTGTCTATGATCGCCTGACCGCCCTCGGGCGAGGAGACCGTGTCGTGCGAGGCGACGGCCTGGCCGCCCAGGGCCTCGATCTCTGCGACGACCTTCTCCGCCGCCGACAGTTCATCGCCGCCTGCCCCGAACAGGTCGTTGACCACGACTTTCGCGCCGCGCCTGCCCATGTCGAGCGCATAGGCGCGACCCAGGCTGTGCCCGGCGCCGGTAATCACGACCACCTGGCCGTCGAATGAAATGCTCATGCTTCTCTCCTCAAAATCCCGTCATCCCGAACGTGTTTCACCTGCGGTGACTTCGTTCCTGGCCCCAACCATCCGCGTATCCGGCGATCGCCGGTTTGGCGTTTGCGGTGCCGTTCTGTGTGCGGGCGATGCCTCTGTTTGGGGCACATTGGGTCCTGAAACAAGGATGGCGGGTGAAATGCGCGCAGCGCTATTGTTGCCGCGCCCTCACTCCACCGAATAAACCAGCAGCAAATTGCCATTCGGCTTGGAGGCAAAGCCATAGCCTGAAGGTACGATCACCGTACCCTTGTAGGCAATCGGTCCCACCCCGCCGCTGATCGCGCCGCCATGGGCGGGCACGCCGTTCACCGTGGTGAAGGCCTGCGCCGTCGCGTCCTCGCGCAGCAGCTTGCCGGTGGCGGCATCGAAGAAGCGCAGGTGCCCATCGTCGGACCCAGCGATGACCATGCCGCCGGTCGCCGCCAGCGCCCCCCCGTAGCCGGGGTGGCACATCAGCGTCGCGCAGCTTGTGATCGGCGAGGGCTGCTTCCAGACGAAGGCCCCGGTGGCGATGTCGAGCGCATAGACGCCCGGCGAGGCGGGATGGTCGGGCGGGCCGAAGTTGAAGTTGTCGGTGATCGGCACGAACAGCGTTCCCCCGTCCGCCGCCATGCCGAAGTGCACGCCGCCCGAGGGCGAGCCGCGCCCGACCCGGGTTTTCCAGGCCAGGCGGCCATTGGCGGGATCGATGGCATAGACCCATCCCGATTTCTGCCCGGCCAATACGTATTCGCGACCGTTCTTGCCCTTGGCCAGCACTGTGCCCGCCCCGAAATCAAAGTCCGGCGCCTGCTCGTTGGGGCAGCTGGCGCTGGTCTTGATCACGCAGGCGACGTTCCAGGCATCGCCCGCCAGCGCCTGATACTGCCACCTGATCCGGCCGGTGCGAAGGTCGAGCGCCATGATTGCGTCGCTCAGCTCGGTATCGGGCAGCGAATAGTTGTCGCCGGTGGCAAAGATCAGCTGGCCGCGCCTGGCATCGACGATCGGGCTGTTCCACACTGCCACGCCAGAAGGCCCGACCCAGTCGGACCCGTCCCTGGTGGTGCCCCGCTTGACCGGCTCGCCGACCAGGAAGGTGCGCCATTTCTCGCGGCCGGTTGCGGCGTCCAGCGCCACCACCGAGCCGCGGAAGCTGCAGCAGTTATAGCCCGGGTGAGTGGCGAAGGCCTCTTCATTCGAGGATATCGGCACATAGAGCGTGCCGCGATGGAGCGTCGGCGTGCCGGTGATGATGACGGCGGGGTGGGCGTCGGCCTTGATCTTCCATGCCTGGGTTCCGGTGAGGAGGTCCACGGCATAGACATTGCCCGAAACGTCGCCGAAATAGACCATGGGCCTGGCACGGGCGTCACCGGCGCGCCAGGGCGAAACGACGATGCCGGTGCGCACTTCCGACGATGCGGGGAAAGCCCAGCGCACGCAGCCGCTGGCGCGGTCGAGCGCATAGACCGAGCCGTTGTGATTGCCGACAAGAATGGCGCCGCCCGCCAAGGCCGGGCGCGAGCGCATGCGCGTGCTGTTGGGCGCGCCGAAGGCCCACTTGAGGCGCAGGCGACCGACATTGCTCTTGTCGATGCCGGAGGTGGCGGCAGGAATTGCGTGGGTTCCGGCGGGATCGAGGCCCCAGCCGGTGAATGCCGGTGGCTTACGCATGTCGAATTGCGCCGCTGCGCCGGTGCACTTGTTGAGCGCGGCCTGAGCCAGGGAAGCGCCGAACTTGCGGCCGGTGACATATTCAGCGACCTGGACTTTCTGTTCGGCCGAGAGCGCTGCACCCTGCGGCTGCATTGCCCCCTCGGTCAGCGCGTGGTGGATCGCCTCGGGCGTCATGTCGCCCAGGTTGCCGCGCTGCGGCGCGCGACCCACGCCGGCATCGTGGCAGGCAGCGCAATTCTCGCGATAGACCTGCGCCCCGGCAGTCTTTTCCGCCGCCGGATCACGGCCGGTCCAGTCCTTGACCGGTTCCGGATTGGCATGGGCCGCGCTCCAGGCCAGCAGCGCGCCGGCAAGCGACATGCCGGCAGCGCGGATCGAACCGAACAGCTTCATCAAAACTCCTCCCCAAACTGGCGCCTATTCGCCCGCTTTGAGTTGCAAATGCAAGTGCGAGAGCATGCGGAAGACATAGGTCGGCGCATAGCTGAAGCGGCGGGCTTGTGGGGGGCCGTGTTCCGCTTCGTTGAGCGAGATGTCGGCAAAGCGCCGCAGCAGCAGCTCAAGGCTGATCCGCGTCTCCGTCCGCGCCAGCGCCGCGCCGGGGCAGGTATGCGCGCCGCGCCCGAAGCCGAGGTGCTCCTGCGCCCGCTCGCGGCCCATGCGGAACTCGGCCGGTTCGTCATAACGGCGCGGATCGCGGTTCATCGCGGCGATGACGAGGGCGACATTGGTGCCAGGTGCAATGTCGATCCCGGCGAGGGTTACAGGCTTCTGCACCAGCCGGTGGCTGGACTTGACCGGGCCGCCATGGCGCAGCACTTCCTCGATGAAGGCGGGGATCAGCGAGGGATCGACGCGCAGCTGGCTTTGCAGCGCCTTGTCCTCCGCCAGCCGCCGCAGCGAGGCGCTGAGCAGCGTCGCGGTGGTATCCTGCCCCGCACCGAACAGCAGGGTGGCGAGGCGCACCACCTCCCAGGTCTCAGGCGCGCGGCCTTCCGGAAATGCGGCATTCGCCAGCTCGCTCATGATGTCGCCGCAGGGCGCGCGCTTGCGCTCCTCGATATAGGCGGTGAACATCTGCTGGCGCGCGTCCATCGGGTTGACCAGCTCGGCCCCGTCGGAACCCACTTGAGAGACCGGCCCGGCGAGCATGGCGCGGAAGGCGGGGCGGTCTTCGGCAGGCACGCCAAGCAGGTCGGCGATGACCAGGGTGGAGAAGGGCTTGGAATAGTCGCCGACGAATTCGCACGAGGCCTTTGCCGCGATCTCGTCGATCAGCCCCTCGGCGCAGGCGGCGATCTTGCTTTCCAGCTCCTTCAGCCGCCGCGGGGTGAACAGCCGCATGCATAGCGAGCGCACGTCGGTATGGTGCGGCGGATCGAGCGTCAGCATGTCGAGGCCGAACGGCATCGTCGGCCGGTGCTCGGCGATCTGCGCCGTGATGTCCTCGCCCGCGGGCGCGAAGGGCAGCGGCGGCAGGGGGCCGGTGACGGCATTGACCGCGGAGAAATGCTCGGTATCGCGATAGACCGCGAGCCCCTCTTCGTAGCCCAGCACTGCGACTGTGTTGTGCGCCGGCAGGCGGGTCACAGGGCCTTTGGCGCGCAGGGCCTCGAAATAGGGGTAGGGATCGTCGACCAGCGAGCGATCCATGTAATAGTCGGCCTCGGTCAGATCCGTCATCGTCCCCTCCGCCTCCGGCGGCATGCCACCGGGCTTCAAGCCGACTAATGGACCCTCACCGGGCGATCAACTTTTATTCGACACTACTGTCTAAAAAGCTGCGTCCTATTGCGGCGCAACCACCATGCCCGGCTTGCGCCCGGTGAGCTCGCCATCGAGCACGATGGGCTGGCCGTTGACGATGGTCGCATAAACGCCCTTGCCGAATGCCTTGTAGCGCCCGACGCCGCCCGGCAGGTCGTGGACGAACTCCTTGCGGGTGGGGGCGATCTCCTCCTCGTCGAAGATCATCATGTCGGCCCAGGCGCCGGGCCGCAGCACGCCCCTATCCGCAAAGCCGAGCAGCGCGGCGGGGACCTGGGTGATCGCGCGGACGCCTTCCTCCAGCGACCACATGCCTTCCTGGCGTACCCAGCGCTGGAGGAAATAGGAGCTCCAGTCGGCCTGGTCGTCCTTGGCGAGGTGCGCGCCGCCGTCGGAGGTGCCCAGGATCATGCGCGGGTCGCGCTGGCTCTTGCGCAGGGCGCCGGCCCATTCCGGCCCGTCCATCCGCCAGCGCATTTTCGTGGCGAAATCATCGGTCAGCGCCAGATCCAGCGCGAAGTCGCCGGGGGCCTGCTGCCGTTCCGCGCCGAGCACCGCAATGCTTTTGCCCTGGTGCTCCTCGTAAGGCATGTTGGGCGAGCTTTCGATGAACACCTGGTCCCATTGCGGCGGGGTGAGAGTGGTGCCCTTGGCCGGGTCCTTGTTCGAATTCTCGATGCCGAAGCGCAGCTCGTCGCGCGCCTTGGGGTCCTTGAGCAGGGCCCGGCGCTGCTCGATCGGCAGCCGCGTCATGTCGTGCCAGCCGAAGGCGCCTCGCCAGTGGTGGTTGGTCTCGTCGAAAGTAACCGCCCGGTCGAACGGCTTCATCCCCAGCATCGAATAGAACGGCGCGCCCTCGGCCTGGCCCTTGTCGAGCGAGATCACCGCATCGTCCCAGCCGGTGCCCGGCACGTCGACCTTGCTGCGCGCGCCGAGGCCCTGGATAATGACGGGAAGCCCCGAGCGGCGGCCGATCTCGATGATGAATTCGTGGTCATCCGGAGTCAGGCCCCGGGTGGTGCCGAGCGGCAGGAAGCAGATCGAACCGGCGCCATATTTGCCCGCCTCTTCGGCGAGGGTCAGCACTTCCTCGTCGCTGGCAAAACGCGAGGGCACGGGGCGGTTGTCGAGATCGTTGTGCGTGGGCGAGAGCGAAGTGGAAAGGCCCGCCGCACCCGCTTCCATCGCCTCGCGCACCACGCGGCGCATATCGTCGAGCTCGGCAGGAGTGGCCTCGCGCTGGCTGCCCGCTTCGCCCATCACCCAGCGGCGCACGTTGGAATGGCCGACGTAGCAGGCGAAGTTGATGCCGAGGTTGCCCTTCAGGAAGGCCATGAACTCCGGGAAGGTCTCGAACCGGTCCCAGCGAACGCCGCCGAGCGCGATCGGGTCCATGTCTTCGACGCGGGCGAAGACGCCCTTCATGAACTCCTGGTCAGCCTGCCGCACCGGCGCGGCGGAAAAGCCGCAGTTGCCGGCCAGCACGGTGGTGACGCCATGATAGCAGCTCATCGTCGCATAGGGATCGAAGGTGATCTGCGGGTCGTAATGCGTGTGGGCATCGACGATGCCGGGGGCGACGATGCGGCCCCTGGCATCGATCACTTCCTTCGCGGAAGCCCCTTCAAGCCGCGCCAACCGCGCAATCCTGCCGTCCTTCACGCCGACATCCACCCGGCGGCGCGGCAAGCCGGTGCCATCGACGACATAGCCGTTGCGGACGATCAGGTCATATTCCATCGCTATCTCCCAAGACCCATGGCTAGCACCGGCTGGCGGCATTGCGATAGCCGCTTCTCCAATCGACCCGCACCAGTCCTCCAGTGCCCAAAGATTTGCTTGCACAGGCTGCGCTGCTGGCGATGAATGCGCCAATGGAACTGTTCGACGCCGACGCCCACGTCAATCCCGCTCCCACCTTCTGGGACGACTACCTGCCGAAGAAGTTCGCCGGCCGCGGCCCCAAGTGGGAGCCGGGCGGTCCCGACGAGGCACACGACTGGCTGGTGTTCGAGGGGACGCGAAAGCCGCTCAACCTGCAATCGGCCACATCCGGCCAGGGCAAGAATTTCCGCCCGACCGGCAAGCAGGAGCTGCTGCGCCCCGGCAACTGGGAGCCCGCCGCGCGGCTGGCCGATATGGACCAGGACGGGGTGACGACGGCGGTCATGTATGGCGGCGGCCCGCTCGGCACGGCGGACAACGATCTCTACCTCGCCAGCTTCGCTGCCTACAACCACTGGCTGGCCGACTTCTGCGCCTATGCGCCCGACCGGCTGATCGGCGCAGCCTACCTGCCGATGCAGGATGTCGACCATGCGATAGCCATGGTGAAGGACGCCGCCGCGCGCGGCCTCAAGGCGATCAACATTCCCGCCTTCCCGCAATCGAGCACGATCACCCAGGGCGGCTTCGGCGCGCAGGTGCTGGCGCTGACCGGCGATCCAGACGGCCCGAGGCAATACGACGATCCGGAGTTCGATCCCTTCTGGAAGGCCTGCGTCGATCATAACCTCGCCGTCACCATCCACCTGGGCGCCCGCATGGCGCGGCCGGGCTTCAAGTTCCTGCCCAACATGGTGATGAGCAAGCTGTGCATGGCGGAGCCCATCGCTATCCTCGTTTTCGGCGGCGTGTTCGATCGCTTCCCGGAGCTGCGCTATGGCGCGATAGAGAGCGGCGCGGGCTGGCTGGCTTTTGTGGCCGAATACATGGACAACATCTACGACAGCCAGCGCCACTGGCTGAAACTGGACCTCAAGCTGAAGCCCAGCGAATACTTCGACCGCAACATCTATGCCTCCTTCATCCGTGATCCGGTCGGAATCCGGAACCGGAACCTGAAGGGGGCAGGCAACATCATGTGGTCAACCGACTATCCGCACTCGGAAACCACCTGGCCGGAATCCGTCAAGACGATGGAATGGCAGTTCGAGGGCGTCAGCGAAGAGGAAATGCGGCCCATCGTGCGCGACAATGCGCGGCGGTTCTACGGACTCGATTGAGGGGAGATATAAGAGGATGTCACTGGAAGCCGAGACCGCCGAGGTGCTGCGCACGGAGAAGAGCAGCGGGCCGGGCATGGTCATCACTCGCGGCAAGGACGCCGTGCCGCACATGGGCCGCAAGCAGCGCGGCGCGGACGAGCCGGGCTTCGAGCTGCACCCCGCCATTGTCCGCGGCATGCAGCAGATGCGCGAGGCGGGCGATGTCGGCGGGGCCCAGGCGCTGACGCTCTATTCCGGGCCGACGATGCATGTCAGCTACGTCTGGTTCAAGAGCGGCTACCCGCTGCCGATCCACAGCCATGACGTCGATTGCTTCTACCAGGTGATCGCCGGCTCCATGCGGCTGGGCACCGAAGTGCTGGAGAAGGGCGACGGCGTGTTCATCCCGGGCGGCGTGCCCTACACGGTGACGCCTGGCGAGGCAGGCGTCGAATTCTTCGAGTTCCGCTCAGGCCCTGATTACGATACCCATTACCGCGCCAGGACCGACACCTATTGGGACCGCGTCGCCGAAGTGCGCCAGCAGCGCAAGGGCATCTGGGCCAAGGAAAAGGCGCCCTATGGCCTGCTGGATGCGGATGCCCTATAGGCTTTTGCCGCAAGACCTTTTTGACTTGCGGTAGCAGGCCCGGTGGGCGATTGTAGCGCTACCACGAAACCGCGACCCACGGACCCGAGCCCATGCAATTCACCGCCGACCGCCTGCTGTTGTTCGGAGCGACCGGCGATCTTGCCCAGCGCATGCTGTTGCCCTCGCTCTGCGCGCTCGCTGCCGACCGGCTGGTGGCGGCGGACTTGCGGATTATCGGCACGGCGCGCTCGCCACACGACGATGCCAGCTATCGCGCTTTCGCCGGGGAGGCCCTTGAAAAATACCTGCCCGATCACCGCAAGACCGCAATTCCCGCCTTTCTCGAACGGCTCGCCTATCAGCCGCTCGACGCGACCGACATCAACAGCTTCGCGGCGCTGGCCGAGAAGGTGGGACCGGTGGACAATGGCCTGGCGATCTTCCTGTCGACCGCGCCCAGCCTGTTCGAGCCGACCATAGGCGGCCTTGCCGCGCATGGCCTTGCCAGCGATCGGGTGCGGATCGGCCTCGAAAAGCCCCTGGGCAGCGATCTGGAATCGAGCCGCCACATCAACGACGCAGTGGCGCGCGCCTTCCCCGAGGAGCGCACCTTCCGCATCGATCACTATCTCGGCAAGGAAACGGTGCAGAACCTGCTGGCGCTTCGCTTCGCTAACCTGCTGTTCGAGCCCTTGTGGAACGCGGCGCATATCGATCACGTCCAGATCA
Source organism: Novosphingobium sp. (assembly GCA_041911195.1). Lineage (GTDB taxonomy): Bacteria > Pseudomonadota > Alphaproteobacteria > Sphingomonadales > Sphingomonadaceae > Novosphingobium. Next base: position 10,454 of record JAYRPK010000253.1, read on the forward strand.
CCGTCGCCGAGACCGTGGGGCTGGAGGGCCGTGTCGGGTTCTACGACGATGCCGGGGCGCTGCGCGATATGGTCGCCAACCATATGCTGCAATTGCTGGCCCTCGTCGCCATGGAGCCGCCCGCGCGTTATGAAGCGACCGCCGTGCGCGACGAAAAGGTCAAGGTGTTGCGCTCTCTGCGCTTCGTTGGCCCGGAAGAGACAGTGACCGGCCAGTATCACGCGGGGGCGATCCAGGGGCAGGCGGTGCCCGGTTATGCCGATGAACTGGGTAAGCCGTCCACCACCGAGACTTTCGTCGCGATCAAGGCGCATATCGACAACTGGCGCTGGAAGGGCGTGCCCTTCTACCTGCGCACCGGCAAGCGGCTACCGGCGCGGACGACCGAGATCATCGTCCACTTCCGCCGCGTGCCGCATTCGATCTTCGCCGGACAAGGCGCCAGGAGCGAGCCCAACCGCCTCGTCATCGGCATCCAGCCGGAAGAGAACATCACCCTGTCGCTGATGGCCAAGGTGCCGGGGCTGGATCGGGAAGGCGTCCGCCTCAGGCGCGTGCCGCTCGACATCGCCATGTCCGATGCCTTCGCCGGCCCGGTCAAGCGCATCGCCTACGAGCGGTTGCTGCTCGATCTGATCGAGGGCGACCAGACCCTGTTCGTGCGGCGCGACGAGGTGGAGGCGCAATGGGACTGGATCGACGCGATCCGGGCGAGCTGGGCGGCACACGGCATCGAGCCCAAGCCCTATACCGCCGGCAGCTGGGGCCCCTCCGCGGCGATTGCGCTGGCCGAGCGCGACGGGGTGACGTGGCATGAGTGAGCTTGGGCATGAGTAAGCTGAACCCGACCATCGCGCGCGTCACTGAGCGCATCGTCGAGAAATCGAAGGCCAGCCGAGGCCGTTATCTCGACATGGTCCGGCGCGAGGGCGAGCGGCATGGCAATCGCGGCTTCCTCTCCTGCTCGAACCTCGCCCATGGCTTCGCCGCGGCGGAGCAGGACAAGGCCAGCATCGCGGGGCGCGGGCCCAACATCGGCTTGGTTACCGCCTACAACGACATGCTCTCCGCCCATCAGCCCTATGGCCGCTATCCGGAGCGGATGAAGCTCTATGCGCGCGAAGTGGGGGCGACCTGCCAGGTGGCGGGCGGGGTGGCGGCAATGTGCGATGGTGTCACCCAGGGGCAGGCTGGGATGGAACTGTCGCTGTTCAGTCGCGATGCCATCGCCCTGTCCACGGCGGTGGCTCTCAGCCACGCCATGTTCGACGGCATGGCGCTGCTGGGCATCTGCGACAAGATCGTTCCCGGATTGCTGATCGGCGCGCTGCGTTTCGGGCACCTGCCGGCGGTCTTCGTGCCTTCGGGACCCATGGCCACCGGCATCGGCAATCGCGAGAAGCAGAAGGTCCGCCAGCTCTATGCCGAGGGCAAGGCCAGCCGCGAGGACCTGCTGGCGAGCGAGAGCGCGAGCTATCATTCGCCCGGCACCTGCACCTTCTTCGGCACGGCCAATTCCAACCAGATGATGATGGAGCTGATGGGGCTCCACATGCCCGGTGCCGCCTTCGTTTCGCCGGAAACGCCGCTGCGCAACGCCCTGACACGGGCCGCCGTCCATCGCCTCGCGAGGATCGGCGCGGGCGGGAACGATTACCGCCCTCTGGCCGAAGTGGTGGACGAGAAGGCGCTGGTCAACGCCTGCGTCGGCTTGCTGGCCACTGGGGGCTCGACCAACCACGCCATCCACCTGCCCGCCATGGCGCGGGCGGCGGGGGTGCTGATCGACTGGGAAGACCTCGACGAACTGTCCAGCGCGGTGCCGCTCATCGCCCGGGTCTATCCCAATGGCGAGGGCGACGTGAATGCCTTTCACGCCGCCGGCGGCATGGGCTTCGTCGTGCGCGAACTGCTGCATGCGGGGCTGATCCATGGCGACGTGCTGACCCTGGTCGATGGCGGCATGGCCGCCTATGCCGAGGAGCCCTGGCTCGACGGCGATGTGCTGAATTGGCGCCCTGCCCCCCAGACAAGCGGCGATCCCGCAATGCTCGCGCCGGTTTCTGCGCCCTTCCTGCCCGATGGCGGCATGCGGCTGGTCCAGGGCAATCTCGGTCGGGCGACGTTCAAGACCAGCGCAGTCGATCCGTCGCGCTGGACGATCGAGGCGCAGGCCCGCGTTTTCGAGACGCAGGAGGCGGTTGATGCCGCTTTCAAGGCGGGCGAGCTCGACCGCGACGTGGTGGTCGTCGTCCGCTTCCAGGGCCCACGCGCCAATGGCATGCCCGAGCTGCACAAGCTGACCCCGCCGCTGGGCGTGCTCCAGGATCGCGGCCACAAGATTGCGCTGGTGACCGATGGCCGCATGTCGGGCGCTTCCGGCAAGGTGCCGGCAGCGATCCATGTGACGCCCGAGGCGCTCGGTGGCGGCCCGCTCGCCTTCCTGCGCGATGGCGATATCGTGCGTCTATGCGCGCAGAAGGGCCTGCTCGAAACGACGGCGGACCTCTCCTCGCGCCAGCCTGCCCGGCCGGCGCAGGCATCTGGCGAAGGCATGGGCCGCGAACTGTTCGCCATGTTTCGCCAGGGCGCTGACAGCGCCGAGCGGGGGGCTTCCGCCATGTTGGCGCTTGCGCAGCTTTAGCCGCCCGATATGTATCGCCCAGGGCCGCCTTCCCTGCAGCCCGAGCGACAACAAGCCGATACCGGGAGTGCCAAAGATGCCAGCCACGTTCAGCCCCTTAGCGGGAGTTCGCGCGTGAACGCCCCCATGGCCCAGGCCGCCCGCTTCATCGGCCAGCGCCTGCCCCGCCGCGAGGATGCGCGCCTGCTGGTCGGGCGCGGCACGTTCGTCGACGATGTCGTCGTTCCCGGCATGATGCATGCCGCCTTCCACCGCAGCACCATCGCCCATGGCGATATCCGCTCGATCGATGCCGAGGCGGCGCTCGCCGTTCCCGGTGTCTATGCCGTAATCACCGCCAAGGACCTCGAGCCGATGCAGCTTGGCACGCTCAACGGCTTTCCGGTGCCGGGCCAGGCGACCATGCATGTGGCGCCGCTGGCCGTCGACCGGGTGCGTTATGTCGGTGATCCGGTGGCGCTGGTGGTGGCCGAGAATCGCCGCATCGCCGAAGACGCCGCGGCTCTGATCCAGGTCGACTATGCCGAGCTTGAGCCGCTGGTGACCATGCGCCAGGCGCGCCAGGGCCCTGCCATCCACGAACACTTCGAGGGCAACGTCGCGGCCGTGCTGGCGATCCCCGAAGACCCGGAAATCGAGCAGATCCTCGCCAGTGCGCCGCATGTCGAAGAAACTGTCATCACCCACCAGCGCATTGCCCATAGCCCGATGGAGGGGCGCGGGGTGGTCGTCTCCAGCCACGGCGAGAACGAGCTGACCGTCTGGTGCACCAGCCAGGGCACCCAGAGCATCGTCCGCTCGCTGTCGGACATCTTCAACCTGCCGGCGACTTCGATCCGGGTGAACAGCAAGGACGTTGGCGGCTCGTTCGGATTGAAATCGCGGCCCTGGCGCGAGGAGGTGGCGGTGATCGCCGCCGGGCTGCTGCTCCACAGGCCGGTCAAGTGGATCGAAGACCGCTACGAGAACCTGATCGGCGCCAACCAGGCGCGCGAGCAGGAAGTCAGCATGCGCACGGCTTTTGACAGCCAGGGCCACCTGCTGGCCTCGAAATTCGCCGGTTCGCTGAACAACGGCGCCTATCCGCACTATCTCGATTCCAATGCTGCAACGGCCCTTGGCGCATGGACGCCATACAAGATGCCGAAGTTCACGTTCGTCAGCGACGGAATCTTCACCAACACGGTCGGCGTCGCAGCCTATCGCGGCCCCTGGGCGATGGAATCGCTGATCCGCGAGACCCAGCTCGATCTGGCCGCGCGCAAGCTTGGCATCGATCCCATCGAGATACGCCGCCGCAATCTCGTCACTTCGGCCGACCTTCCGATCACCAACATGATGGGTGTGCCGATCGATGACATCACGCCGATGGAATGCCTCGATGAGCTCTTGAAGCACGTCGATGTCCCGGCCTTCCGCAAACGGCAGGCGCAAGCGCGCGAACAGGGCCGCTATCTCGGCCTTGGCATTGCGACCTATATCGAGCCCACCGCCACCAGCATGTTCGCGCCGATGGCGACGGAAGTGGCGATCGTGCGGATCGAACCGACCGGCCTCGTCACAGCCGCGCTGGGCACCCATTCGCAGGGCCAGGGCACCCAGACCACCATGGCCCAGGTCGTGGCCGACCGGCTCGGCGTGCCGTTCGACCAGGTCTCGGTCTACGAGGACAGCTCGACCAATGCCGGATACGGCTATGGCGCGGGAGGAAGCCGTCAGGCAGTGGCCGGTGGCGGGGCCGCGGTGCAGGCGTCCGAGCGGCTGGCGGCCAAGGTCAAGGAACTGGCGGCGCACCTGCTCAACGCCAGCCCCGAGGCAGTGACCATCGAAAATGGCATGGTCACGGTCGAAGGCGCGCCCGAAATGACCCGCACCATTCGCGAGATCGCCGAAGTCGCCTATGGCGAGCCGCGCCGGCTGCCGCCGGGCATGGAGCCGGGGCTGGAAGCCCAGTTCCGCTATCAAGCGCCGCCGATCACCTATGCCAGCGCCGCCCATGCCTGCATTGTCGAAGTCGATGTGGAGACCGGCTTCGTTTCAATCGAGCGCTGGGTCGGCAGCGAGGACTGCGGGATCGTGATCAATCCCGGCGTGGTCGAAGGCCAGATAGCCGGCGGCCTTGCCCAGGCGATCGGCATGGTGCTGCACGAGGAGATCCACTTCGACGGGAATGGCAACCCGACCGCCGCGACGTTCAAGGACTATCACCTGCCGCAGATCACCGACGTGCCGGACTTCGAATATGCGCACGTGGTCACGCCAGCCAAGAACGCCGGCGGCTTTCGCGGCGTGGGCGAAGGCGGGGCGATCATCGGCCCGCCGACTCTGGTCAACGCCATCCACGACGCACTGGCGCCCTTCGGCGTGACCTGCCTAGACCTGCCGCTGACGCCGGCGAAGCTGTTGGCGCTGATCGAAGCGGGGCGGAAGGTAGGCTAATTCCCCTCGGCGATCAGGTGGCCTGCCACCTGGATCATGCCGACTTTTGTCAGGGTATCGGTCGCAGGCATTTCGGGTGAGCCGGATGCGTCCCGCAACCGGTCGATCAGCGGCTGCGGATCGTCGCATTCGAGCTCGTAGATCGTCATCAAGGTCCATTGCGGCGCGTCGAGATCGTAGACCCGCTGGAAATCGAGCTTGAACAGCCTGGCGCTTGCAACTCCTTCGAACTTTAGCACATCGACCAGGTGCCGGTTGGTGTACCAGTCGATGAATTGCTCTTCCTGACCGGGAACGGCGCGGGACAGAACGGTGTAGGTGAAACGCGGCATTGCTTGAGTTCCTCCCGCCACTTCAGACCTTGGCGATGGTATATTCCGCGGGATCGAACTCAGCCGTCAAGTTGCGGTATTCGCACAGCCGCCAGGGGGAGTTTGTCACCACACGGCCGGCCTTGTTGCGGTACCAGTTGTTGACACCGGGGTGCGACCAGACGAGTTGGGCGTGCTCGGCATCGACCCGTTGGTTGTAGGCCTCGAACGGCTCTTCCTTCACTTCGACCATGTCCGCCTCGCGTTCGATCATCTCGCGCAGGGCCAGCATGGTGTAGCGCACCTGGCATTCCGAGTGATAGACCGCGCTGCCGCCGTGGCCGCCATTGGTATTGGGGCCATAGAGGATGAACAGGTTGGGAAAGTGCGGCACGGTGATGCCCAGGTGCGCGCGCGGATTGTCCTCGCCCCACTGATCGCGCAGGCTGCCTTGCGTGCCGACGATGTGCATCGGCGCGAGCGGCGCCTGTGCCTTGAAGCCGGTTGCCAGCACGATTACGTCTGCCGGGTGCTCGACGCCGTCCTTGTCGACAACGCCATGTTCGGTGATCGCCTTGACCGGGCCGGTGACCAGATCGACGTTGTCGCGGGTCAGCGTCCGGTACCAGTTGCCGTCGCGCAGCATGCGCTTGCCATAGGGCGGAAACTCCGGGACGACCTTGGCCAGCAGCTCCTCGTCGCCGGCCACCTCGTGGCGGATATGGGCGATCAATTGCTCGCGGATCGCCGCATTGGCTTGGTTGAGCGAATGGGCCGGGTCATGCCACTGGGGGTCCTTCTTCAGCGAAGGCAGCACGCCGTCGGACGTCGCCCAGAGCAGCAGGAAGCGGTACCACTTGGTGTAGTAGGGCACGTGCGAGAGGCCCCACTTCACCCCCTCGCTGACTTCGGCGAACAGCAGCGGGTTCTTGCGCGCCCAGTGCGGCGAACGCTGGAAGACAGTGAGCCTAGCCACCTTGGGGGCGATCTGCGGGCCGATCTGCATGCCGCTGGCGCCGGTGCCGATCAGCGCGACGCGCTTGCCGGTGAGGTCGATGGAGTGGTCCCAATGGGCGGAATGGAACATGGCGCCCTTGAACGTGTCCATGCCGGGGATCTGCGGGATCGACGGGCGGTTGAGCAGGCCGGTGGCGCTGACCACGGCATTGGCCTCGATCGCATATTCCGATCCGTCCTTGCGGCGAATGGTCAGGTTCCAACGGGCCCTGGCCTTGTCCCAGATCGCCGAGACCACTTCCTCCTCGAAGCGCATGTGATCGGCGATCTGCATCTCGGCATAGCAGGTGCGGATGTAGTCGATGATCTCCGGCCCGCGCGAGAAATAGTGGTTCCAGTCGGCCTTGGTGCGGAAGGAATAGGAATAGAAGTGGTTGGGCGTGTCGACCGCGATGCCGGGATAGGTGTTCTCGAACCAGGTGCCGCCGACCCCGGCATTCTTCTCGATGACGACGAAGGGAATGCCCGCTTCCTTGAGCTTGGCCGCCATGGCGAGGCCGGAATAGCCCGCACCGATCACCACGGTCATGAAGCGCGAGAGGTGGTCTGGCGTGGGCTGCTTGCGCCAGCGCACGGTCTTGAGGTCGGAACGGTCGAAATTCAGTTCTTCCAGCACCATCGGCATGTATTCGGCCGGGACATGGCCACCCACGGCGCCATCGCACATGCGCTGGAGCATTTCGGCCGGCGGGGCGGGGGGGAGCGGGCGGTTGTTCCCGGCGTAGTCCTCCAGCGTCGCGATCAGCGCCTTGACCAGCCGCTGCTTCAGTTCCGGCACCTGCTCCACCTCGAAGGCCCAGGCGCCCTTGATGTGCGGGGCGTAGGCCCGAAGCAGCGCTTCATCGCCTGACAGGTGCGTGTAGACCAGCAGCATCGGCACGTCGTCGAGCGCCAAGAGATGCGCTTCGAGATTGGCCTTGTCGGCCAGCAGCTCCTCCAGCACCTGCGGGCGGTATTCGGGGGGCAGTTGGTCCGCTCCGGTGTGGCTGGGTGCATGCATCTGCCGGTCCTCTCTTCTTCCGATGGTCCCATAAGGGATTCGCTGCGGGTTCGGCAATTAATGAATCGCCTATGTGGCATTAATTGCCGCCCGCGCGCTACCCGCCCTTGATTTGGCGCAATCTCAGGCGTCGAATTCGGAGGTGGAACTGTCCTTGTCGCCGACGACGCTCTCGAAACCCGTGCGCATGCGGCGCTTTTCACCCAGTCGCCGGGTGACACCGATGCGGTCGAAGAATTCGAGCAGTTCGATGATGAAATTGCGCCCGATCCCGCTGGCGTCGCGAAATTGCGCGGCGGTGAAGCCGCCATGCGCGGCATCGAGTTCGCCGGCCATGGCAGCCAGCGCCGCCACCTGCTCGCGCAGCAGAAAGCGGTTCTCGGTCACTTGCCAGACATCTCCTGCGATCCTGCGGCGATAGAGCATGGCCCGCACGGCGGCCTCGCCGGCTTTCACTTCGCCCGTCAGTTCCGCCACCCGGATCGGCCGGATTTCCTTGCCTTCCAGCAAGGCGAGGGCGGCATTCCACATGGCCGTTTCGGCAGGCCCGAAGCTGGGGGCATGGCCGGGCAGGCGGACGAAAGGCCCGGCGGCATCGATTCTGCCGGCGTCGGAAAGGCCGGCGAGCAAGGACGCAAGCAGTCCTGCGGAAAGCGGTTCGCTTGCCGCGCGCCCCAGTTCGCGCCGGGTCATCCCCCCCGCCTCGGGATGCTCGATATGAAGGCGGCCCAGCGCTTCAACCAGTTCATCGCCGAGCCGCGCGAAACGGCTGCGGGCGATGGCCAGTTCACCAGCGGCCCCGGCGAGAACGGCATCGGCGTGTTCCAGCAATGCGCGAACCACTTCGGAACGCAGGTTCCGGCATTGGGCAAACCAGGACACATTGCACTCGAAGCCGGCAATGGCCGCCAACGCCGCCAGCGCCCCGGCGGGTTCGGGCTGCGCGATCGCTTCGGCCACCTGTTGCCGCAGCGCCAGCGGCCTGCGCTTGGGCCCCGGCAAGGGATCGAGCACCACGCCGCCGCCTAACAGTTCCTGCCCTGCCGCGTCGCGCAGGATGAAGCGATCGCCGGTCACCGCGCTACCCGGCGCGTCGAGCACGACCAGGGCCTGCACCGATTCGCCGGGCTGCAGCGTGCGCTGGCGCGGCAGCAGCACGCGGGCGCCAAGATCGGCGGCGCCATGATGCAAGTGCACCCGTGCGCCATGGCGCAACGGCGGGGCCTGCGGCAGCAGCCGGACTGTCGCCACCAAGCGATCCGTAGGCGCATGCAGCGCCTCTTCGACCAGCCAGTCGCCGCGGTGCAGGTCCGCCACCTCGATGTGGGCGAGGTTGAGCGCGCAGCGTTGCCCCGGCCCGATCGCCTCCACGCTCTTGCCGCCGCTCTGCATCGAGCGGATGCGAAGCTCGCGGCCCCTGGGAGACAGGATTAGCGCGTCGCCGGCCCTTGCCTGCCCGGCCAGCACCGTGCCGGTGACGACGGTTCCCGCGCCGGTCACGGTGAAGGCCCGGTCGACTGCCATGCGGAAGCCGTGGTTTGAGTCGGCAAGCATTGGCGAGCGGTCGCGGGCCGCGATCAGCGCCTTGCCGAGGGCATCGACCCCCGCCCCTGTGCTGGACGAGACCTCGAAGAACTCGGCATGACCGAGGCTGCCGCCCGCCAGCAATCCCGCCGCTTCGCGGCGCACTTCCGCTATCCGGTCCGGCGTCGCCTTGTCGCACTTGGTGATCGCGACGGCCCCCCGGGCAATGCCGAGCAGGTCGAGGATCTGAAGGTGCTCGATGGTCTGCGGCATCACTCCGTCGTCGGCAGCGACAACCACCAGCGCGAATTGCACGCCGCCGATTCCCGCCAGCATGTTGCGCAGGTAGCGGCGATGGCCCGGCACATCGATAAAGCCGATGGTGTCGCCCCGGTCAGGCCGCCAGTAGGCAAAGCCAAGGTCGATCGAGATGCCGCGCGCCTGCTCCTCCGGCAGCCGGTCAGTCTCCACGCCAGTCAGGGCGCGGATTAGGGCGGTCTTTCCGTGGTCGATGTGGCCTGCGGTGGCGACGAGCATGCACTGGCGTTTAGAGCCTGTCCTCGTTAGGGGAAAGCTCCCGGAGAATGCAGGAATGAGCGCACAAGCCGACACCAGACGCCTGCCCTCCGTGGACCGGGTGCTGCGCGAAGAAGCGGTTGCGGCGCTGGTCGCCGGGCACGGACACTTCGCGACAGCCAATGCCGTGCGAGCGGTGCTCACCGAATTTAGGGCCGCCGCGGCCCTGCCGGCAATGGCCGAGATCGCCGCAAGGGTGGCGGCCATGCTCGCCAGCCAGGCGCGGCCCAACCTGCGCCCGGTGTTCAACCTGACCGGTACGGTGCTGCACACCAATCTTGGCCGCGCACTGCTCTGCGAACA